>URQO01000026.1 GCA_900550135.1 uncultured Eubacterium sp. | reverse complement strand
AATGTCTGTATTTTCATCTTCTATAACATTGCCCTCTATTAAAAACACATCCATACCAATGTTTTTGGCACACATATCTTCTTTCACATCATTTCCTACCATAAGACAATCTTCAGGATCTTTATCTATGGTCTTTAATATGTGTTTGTAATAATTTAGATTAGGCTTTGCATAACAGGAATTCTCATATGTAGTAATTAATGAAAAATCCTCTACATTCAATCCCGTCCATGAAATTCTTTCATATGTAGCAGCTTCCGGAAATATTGGATTTGTAGCAATAACTAACTGATAGCCTTTATCCTTTAAAATGCTGACACACTGATTTACAACATCAGTAGGACTTGTAATATATCTTGCTATTGCAAAATCTTCTTTATAAAATTTTATAATCTCTTTTTCGATTTTACGACGGTCTTTTCTTTCCATTTTTCCATTACCATCTGTCATAAAATTTTCAAAAGCCTTCCAAAAACATACTTCATTTGTAATAAGACCATCATTTTCCACCATGGCTTTCTGACCAATCATAAGTCCCGCTATAACTTTCTTTGAATCATAGCCGGTAGAATCAAGTCTGCTACTTAAAAGATTTATGTACATATCAGTAAATTCTTTCATGTCCATTGGAAGTAAAGTTCCATCTAAATCAAATAATATAGTGTTCATTAATAATAAATCCTATTCATCCCAATTGTGGTATACCTGCTGAACATCTTCATCTTCATCTAATCTGTCGATAATAATATTCATCTTCTTAATAGCTTCTTCATCAGTTAATGTAACATAATTCTGTGGTATCATGGTTACTTCTGCATTTGCCATCTTAATGCCTTCTTTTTCTAATGTCTCACGAACTTCACTGAAAGCATCAGGATCAGTTAAGATTTCATAACTGTCTTCTTCGTCTGAAAAATCTTCAGCTCCTGCATCAAGTGCCATCATCATAAGTTCATCAGAATCCATGTCACACTCTTCTTTATCAATAATAATCTGTCCTTTTTCATCAAACATATATGATACACAGCCCTGTGTTCCAACATTTCCACCACCTTTTGTAAAGCAGTTTCTAACATTGGCAGCTGTTCTGTTCTTGTTGTCTGTAAGTGCATCTACGATAATAGCTGTACCATTTGGACCATATCCTTCATATCTTGCTGACTCATAATTTACTGCAGCTGCATTTCCAGCTGCCTTTTTGATACCTCTGTCAATTGTATCGTTTGGCATGTTGTTTGCTTTTGCTTTTGCAATAACATCACGAAGCTTGCTGTTGTTGTCCGGATCAGCTCCACCTTCCTTTACAGCTACTGCTATTTCTTTTCCTATAATTGTAAATAATTTTCCTTTTGCAGCATCATTCTTTTCTTTCTTGTGCTTTATATTTGCAAATTTTGAATGTCCTGACATAATCTAACTCCTTTGTATTTGTTCTTTTTACCACCTAAAAGTTTAACATTTTATATTTTAATAGTCAACTTTCACTGCTTTATGTATCAAGTTCTAAGCTAATGCATAATGCCTTGTCTACTGTTTTTAACATTTCATCATCCAGATGGCATACTTTGTCTTTTAAACGTTGTTTGTCAATTGTCCTTAATTGTTCAAGTAATATAACTGAATCTTTTATAATATTACATTTTTCTTTATCAATTTTAATATGGGTTGGCAGTTTTGCTTTCGACATGCGGCTGGTAATTGCTGCAACAATCACTGTTGGGCTGTGTCTGTTTCCTGTATCATTTTGAATAATAAGAACAGGTCTTATGCCACCTTGCTCAGAACCAATCACAGGTCTTAAATCTGCATAAAAAATATCCCCACGTCTGATTACCATATTCACACTCCATTTACTATTAGTTTTCTTTATTTAATAACTATAGTATTCCACTTTTTGGAATGTGTATTCAATTATATTAAAATTTATATAATATACGTATTTAATATTATTTTTTATGATACACGTATTTAATACCAAAAGATATGACATGTGTATTTAATATTAAAGATTTATATTATATGTATCATCAAAGTAATCCTTTGTACCAACAACTTTTCCATCTTTTAAGTAAACTCTTGGTACTCTTTTACCTAAATCACATACAAACTCATAATTAAATGTACCTGCAAGCACTGACAAATCATCAATTAAAATTGTCTCATCACCGTCTGTTCCTGCCAAAGTAACTTTGTCACCTACACACACATCTTCAATGTCTGAAACATCTACCATAAACTGATCCATGCACACTCTTCCAATAATTGGTGCTTTCTTTCCATGTATAAGAACATAACCTTTGTTTGAAAGATTTCTTGGATATCCGTCACCATAACCAATAGGTATTGTTGCCACTGTCATATCTTTGTCTGCAATAAATGTATGACCATAACTAACCCCTCTTCCTTTCTCAATAGTCTTTACGTATACTACATGAGAATAAAGGTTCATTGCAGGCTTTAACTTCATGTTCTCCTGATCCATTTCATCTGATGGATAAAGTCCATAAAGTGAAATACCTACTCTGTCTATATCCATTGCCGTGTTTGGCATTTCCATTGTTGCCGCACTGTTGGCACACTGATGAATAGGAATATTTACTCCTGCCTTCTCAATATCATTTATAAACTTTTTAAATATATTAAGCTGTTTATTTGCGGAACTTTTGTCTTTATAATCTGCTTTTGCAAAATGAGTAAATATTGACTCTATTTTGATGTTTTCAAGCTTTGATATTTCTTTTATTTCATCTACTGCATCTTTACTTGGAATATATCCAATACGGCTCATTCCTGTATCACTTGCAATATTTATTTTTGCCACTTTTTCTGACTGCTTTGCAACTTTTGAAAGTTCTTTTGCATCTTCAATTGAAAAAACAGGTGGTAACATTTCTTCATCTACAATCAACTGATAGTCACTGTGTGGTACATAACCCAAAATAAAAATAGGCTTTGTAATACCATGCTTTCTAAGTATGTGTCCTTCCTCAGGCGTTGCCACAGCATATCCATAACACATATAATCTATTGCTTTTGCGATAGGAACTGCACCATGACCATAGCCATCTGTTTTTATAACAGCAATTAAATTTGTTTTTTCAGTAATATTCTTTCTCATCAACTGCATATTGTAACAAATATTGTCTAAATCTACTGTTGCATAACATCTAAAATACTTTTCATTAATATTCATTTTATCCTTCTTCCGTTTTATTTAATCTCACCTTTTAATGCATCCGGTATATATCGGATAATGTCTGTTGCCATCATGCTTTCTTTACTTATATGCATTGCGGCAATGTCACCGGCAAGTCCGTGTATATAAGCACCAAGTGCCGGTACAAGATTAAGATCTGTTCCAATGCCAATAAGTCCTGCAAGAATACCTGTTAACACATCACCACTTCCTGCTGTAGCCATTCCACTGTTTCCTGACAAATTAATGTAAGTTGCATTTTCTGTTGCAATAACACTTCTTGCATCCTTTAATACAACAGATATATTGTGTTTATAATTTACTTCTTCTGCCCTTTTTACAATATCTTTTAAAATATCATCTATGGAAATCGCCTCAAATCTGCTTAGTTCTTTCAGATGAGGTGTAATTATAACATTTTTGTGAAACTTCTTTTTAATATCTTCATGTCTTGCAATTGTATTAATGCCATCTGCATCTAATACACATGGATGACCTGACTCCAATGTTTTTTCAACCATCAGACTTTGTACCTCTCCTGTACCAATGCCTGGACCAATGGCAACAACATCACTCCAGTTAAGGCATGCATCTAATGCTTTTTCGTCAAATTCATCTATTGTGTAAGTATTAATCATGGCTTCAGGTATCAATTTGGCAATAACATTTCTGTTATTTTCATGAGTAAACACTCTAACCATTCCTGCACCTGTTTTAAATGCTGCAAGTGCTGACAAAACAGCTGCTCCTGAAATGTCTTTGCTACCTGCAATAACAAGAATCTTTCCATATGTACCTTTGTTTGAATAATTTTGTCTCTTAGGTACAAAATGCAAATCTTCTTTTTCAATATATTTAATTGCATCATTTAATACATCACTTTTGGCAAATCCAATATCTGCTACCGTAACTTCGCCACAATATTGGGCTCCTGGATACAATACTGTGCCAACCTTTTCATAACCAAATGTAACTGTATAGTCAGCATTTACTGCACAACCTAAAACTTTTCCTGATGTGGCATCAACACCTGATGGAATATCTACCGCATACTTATGTGCTCTTGCACTATTAATATAATCAATAACTTCCTTGTAATGTCCTTTAACATCTCTTGACAATCCAACGCCGAAAATTGCATCTACAATAACGTCTGCTTCTATCAGGCTGTCAGATATTTCAATGCCAAGATTTTTAACGATATGAAGCTGGGTTTTAAAATCTTCTGTGCCTTTGTCTTTATCGCCTAAAATATAAATACAGGTGCTATACCCCAAAAGGTGTAACATCCTGCATACTGCAAGACCATCTGCCCCGTTGTTGCCAACACCTGCCACAACAAGTACAGTATGATCTTTCTTTTCTTTTTCTTCAATAAAATTTGCAACGCTTAGTGCTGCTCTTTCCATTAAAACAATTCCGGGAATTCCAATATTCTCAATTGTATTTTTATTAATGGACTTCATTTCGTTGCCAGTTAAAATACTTTTCATTTGTCCCTCCCACTGTTATTAACTTTATTCTTTATTTTTCCTTTCGGAAATACTATATGTAAGTTTCATTAAACTTTCTGATAAATGAACATTTTCCACAATAATGTCATTTGAGAAAGCTAAATCAGTATGTGCGAAATTCCAAAATGCCTTAACACCACATTCCACAAGCTTTTCTGCTATCTTTCTTGCAGGCTCCTTTGGAAGTGTTAATGCTACAATCTCCACATGATTCTCTTTAACATAATCGTACAAAGTATCAATATCATATATTGTGGCATTTTGTGTTTTTTTGCCAATCAATTCAGGATTTTTGTCAAACAGTGCTGTTATCTCAAATCCTCTGTTTTTAAAATTGTTGTAATTGGCAAGTGCCTGTCCCAAATTTCCTGCACCAACGATAACCATTTTGTGCGGTATGTCAAGGCCTAACAACTTCCCTATTTCATCATACAAATACTGGACATTGTAACCATATCCCTGCTGTCCGAATCCTCCAAAATTGTTAAGGTCCTGTCTAATCTGAGATGCAGTTACATTCATCATTTTGCTTAATTCTTTAGAGGAAATTCTTTCTATATTTTGAGATTTTAATTCATCTAAATATCTATAATATCTTGGCAGTCTTGAAACTACTGCCTTAGAAATTTTGTTCATAATTCTCTCCTACTTATTTATATATGCTAATTATAAAGTTATACCAAAAGATTGTCAAATATTTGTCATTCTTTATTTTGTTTAAAAATTTTGTATTTTATGGTAGACTACCTTAGGAGAAAAATAAGTAAACATTTGGAGGGAACCATGATTTTATCATGTAATCATATAAGCAAATCATATGGTGTTGAAACAGTTCTTGACGACTGTTCATTTTTCATTAATGATTACGAAAAAGCTGCACTGGTTGGGAACAATGGTGCAGGCAAATCTACTATATTTAAAATAATTATGGGAGAACTTTCATCTGACTCAGGTACTGTCACTATTGGAAAAGACAAAACCATTGGATACCTTGCACAGTATCAGGATTTAAGTTCTAATCATACTATTTATGAAGAAGTTAAGTCTGTCAAACAAAATTTAATTGACATGGAAAACAAATTAAAAGAATACGAAAAGGAAATGTCTCTTGTATCGGGTAAGGATTTATCTTCTCTTATGGAAACTTACACCAACTTAGAACATCGTTTTCAGTTATTAAATGGATATTCTTACAAAAGCGAAATTGAAGGTGTTATTAAAGGACTTGGTTTTACTGAGGATGATTTTGACAAACAGGTTGGTAATTTGTCAGGTGGTCAGAAAACAAGAGTTGCCCTTTGTAAGTTACTTTTAGAAAAGCCTGACATTATTATGCTGGATGAACCTACAAACCATTTGGACCTTAATTCCATCAAATGGCTTGAAACATATCTTTTAAATTATAATGGTGCAGTTTTAATTATTGCTCATGACAGATATTTTTTGGACAAGATTGTAACAAAGGTTATTGAAATTGAAAATCATAAGTCCCATACATATGAGGGGAACTATTCTGATTTTGCAAAAAAGAAAAAAGAAAATCGTGATGCTTTAATGAATTTGTATTTAAAGCAGCAAAGTGAAATCAAGCATCAGGAAGAAGTCATTGCAAAACTTCGTTCTTACAAGCAGGAAAAGTTTTATAAACGTGCCCAAAGCCGTGAAAAAGTCCTTGAGAAGACTGAACGCATTGAAAAGCCACAGGAACTTCAGGACAATATGAACATAACTTTAGAACCTGATATTGTAAGTGGCAATGATGTTTTAGCAGTTGAAGATTTGGAAAAATCATACTCCTCTGTTCTCTTTAGCCATTTAAGTTTTGAAATCAAACGCAGTGAACATGTGGCATTAATTGGTGATAACGGAACAGGTAAAACAACAATTTTAAAAATTATAAACGGATTAGAATCAGCTGACTACGGTACCATCAAACTTGGTACCAACGTTCATATTGGATATTATGACCAGGAACATCACAACTTGTCTGATGACAATACTCTTTTTGAAGAGATTGCCAATGCATACCCTAATATGACAAATACTAAAATAAGAAATACACTTGCAGCATTTATGTTTACAGGAGATGATGTTTTTAAAATGGTTGGAGATTTAAGTGGTGGCGAAAAGGGACGCCTGTCACTTGCCAAATTAATGCTATCAGAAGCTAATTTTATTATTTTAGATGAACCTACAAACCATTTGGACATGACATCTAAGGAAATATTGGAAAATGCCATTAACAATTATACCGGCACGGTTTTATATGTATCTCATGACAGATATTTTATAAATCAGACTGCCAGCCGTATACTTGAACTTACAAATACAAAACTTATTAATTATTTAGGAAACTATGATTATTATCAGGAGAAAAAAGATGAGCTTACTGCTACTTTTGCTCCTACTATTACAAAGACAAAGGAACAAAAAACTGTTTCTGCAAATAAACAGGATTATTTAGAAAGGAAAGCTGAGGCTTCAAGGATTAGGAAATTGAAAAATGATATATCTAAAGTAGAGGAACAAATAAAAAAATACGAGGACCGATTAAATGAATTGGATGACATGGTTCAGGACCCTGATGTTGCTACCAATTCTGCAAAACTTAATAAAATCAGTAAAGAGCAAAATGAAATTAGTGATAAGTTGGACCAGCTTATGGAAGAGTGGGAAATTTTATCCGATCAACTATAATAAGTTTTGTTGGCAAATTGGTGTCTTTTATTGTATTTTAATTAATTTTATTTTATACTATATGTATTGATTTTTAACGGTTAAAGGAGACATTATTATGGATAACAAAAAAGTAGTTGTTGCTCTTGGAAGAAATGCTTTTAGTGAATCATTTCCAAAACAACAGAAACGTGTTAAAGCTGCAGCAAAAGCAATTGCTGATTTGGTAGAAGAAAAATATGAAGTTATCATTACACACAGTAACGGGCCACAGGTTGGTATGATTCAGACCGCTATGACTGAATACTCAAGACTTGATGAAAACAGAACTGTTGCACCTATGTCAATTTGTGGTGCAATGAGTCAGGGGTATATTGGCTTTGATTTACAGAATGCTATTCGTACAGAGTTATTATCACGTGGCATTTACAAACCTGTCAGCACTATTATTACACAGGTTAGAGTTGATCCTTTTGACAAGGCATTTAATGCTCCATCAAAGGTTATTGGACGTTTGATGACAAAGGAAGAAGCTGACAATGAAAAGAAAAAAGGAAACTATGTTGAATACGAAGAAGGAGAGGACGGATACAGAAGAATTATCGCTAGTCCAAAGCCAATCGATATTTACGAGATTGATGCCATTAAGGCTTTAGTTGATGCTCATCAGCTTGTTATTGCTGCAGGTGGTGGTGGTATTCCTGTTTTACAGCAACGTACAGGTTTAAAAGGTGCCAGTGGTATTATTGAAAAAGACTACACAGCTGCAAAACTTGCAGATATGCTTGATGCTTCTACTCTTATGATTCTTACATCAAGTGATTATCTTACAATTGAAAAAGATGGCAAAACTGAGGAATTAAAAGAGCTTTCAGCTACTGATGCTGAAAAACTTATTGAAGACGGATACTTTGATCCTGTAACATCACTTCCAAAGATTGATGCATCAGTATCATTTGTTCAGGCTGGAGAAGTACGTGAAGCAATTATTACAAATCTTTCAAAAGCTAAAGACGGAATCCGTGGAAAAGTTGGAACAATAATAAAATAAAATCGGTATACTAAAAGGACACTTTCATTTTGAGGTGTCCTTTTAGTATGCAAAGAGAAACCTGACAGGATACTATATTTCAAAACACGTTGTTGTCTTTGTTTTTTCTGCGCCGCCTATCAACTGTGTTTTTTCGCTAACTCGCCCTAACGGGCTCAGACAAGCTTCAAACACAGTAGCTATGCTCGAAAAAACTTTGACAACTGCCTATCGTTTTAAAATATAGTATCCTATCAGGTTTCATATTTTATATTTAAGAGTCATTTCAAAATGAAAGAGCCCTTCAAGTATAATGGTTCATTTGTATTTACAATTCTGTCATACTATATAAGTCATAGTATATTCCTTTTTTATTTATTAATTGTTCATGTGTTCCCTGTTCTTCTATTCCATTTTCTGTAAGAACTAAAATTTTCTCGGCATTTCTAATTGTTGAAAGTCTGTGAGCAATTACAAGTGTTGTTCTGTTTTTTGCAAGTTTTTCCATTGATTCCTGTACTACTTTTTCACTTTCATTATCTAGGGCTGATGTTGCCTCATCAAATATAAGAATTGGTGGATTTTTTAGGAATACTCTTGCAATTGAAAGTCTCTGCTTTTGTCCACCTGACAGTTTGATACCTCTTTGTCCTATGTCTGTGTCAAAACCATTTGGAAGAGACATAATAAAGTCATAAGCATTGGCCTCCTTTGCAGCTGCAATGACTTCTTCTTTTGTGGCATCAGGCTTACCATACTTAATATTCTCATATATGGTTCCTGCAAACAGATAAACATCCTGTTGAACCATACCAATATTGTTTCTAAGGGATTTTAGTTTTACGTTTCTAATATCTTCATCGTCAATAAAAATACTTCCTGAAGTTACATCATAAAATCTTGGAATAAGATTGCACAATGTGGTTTTACCGGCACCTGATGAACCAACCAATGCAATATAAGAGCCTGCAGGTATTTCAAGATTGATATGCTTTAACACCCTATGTGCATTGTCGTTGTATCTAAAGGAAACATCGTCAAACTTAATATTTCCTACAACATCTGTCATATCTTTTGCGTCAGCACTATCTTTAATTTCAGGTTCCATATCCAAAATCTGCCTAAATCTTTCGTAACCTGAATATCCATTTTGAAACTGTTCTGTAAAATCAATCAATGTTTTAACAGGGTCAGTAAAAATATTTATATAAAGAAGAAATGTAACAAAATCAGTGACAGTAACCATATTTTTTGTAATCATAATTCCACCGGCAACAATAACCACAAGATTAATCATGGTATTAAAGCCGGTAAGTCCTGCATTGTAACCACCCATATATTTGTAATTATTTTTCTTTGCCTCTAAAAATGCCTTGTTTCCAACTTCAAACTTATCATTTTCCAACTCTTCATTGGCAAAAGATTTTACTACTCTTATTCCTGATAAATTATCTTCAATCTGCTCATTAATGGCAGCTATTTTCTTTCTATTTATTCTAAATGTCTGCTTCATTTTCTTATTAAAGAAATATGCATAGACAATCATAAATGGAACAAGTGCAAATGCAGCTATTGCCAGTTTTTTGTCAATGCTTAATAATATACACAATGCACCAATAATTTTTATAACTGATATGGTAACATTTTCAGGTCCATGATGAAGTAACTCTGTTATGTCAAATAAATCAGAAGTGATTCTGGACATTAGCTGACCTACTTTTTGGTCATCAAAAAATGAAAATGGCATTTTTTGAAAATGTGCAAATATCTCCGCTCTCATATCGTATTCTATTTTTGCCCCCATAACATGACCGTAATTTGATATAAAATAATTGCAGTATACTTGAATTATTATTAAAATAAATACAGCTATTGCAATACTTATAATGTGCTTAAATGCTTCACCTGCATCCATGTACACCACTGTTGAAGTAATATATCTTACCACCAAAGGTATTACAAGGGCTACCATAGATGCAATGATGGCAAAAAATGTATCTGCAAAAAACACTTTTTTATAGGGCTTATAGTAGCCAATCATTTTCTTTAAATTTTCTTTCATGACTTTTTCCTTTTTTGTTTCTCTTAATATTTTCCTTATTTAAAATTTTTAATACTACATCCTTACTTATAGACGAAACTAAACTCCTTATACCATACAAAGTAAAATCCTGTATGGTAAAGGAGTTTTATTTCTTTATTTATTATGCATTATTAGTCCATTAATGATTCTAATGTTTTTCTAATTGCTAAAATGAATTCTTCTGTATTTAATTTCTTCTTGTTTTCTAATGTTGAAATTAAATATAAATCACCTGTCATTTCACCATTTTCGATTGTGTCAATACAAGCCTTTTCAAGTTTGTCTGCAAATGCCATAAGATCTGGAAGATTGTCAATTTCTCCTCTCTTTCTAAGAGCACCTGTCCATGCAAAAATTGTTGCAATAGGGTTTGTTGATGTTTCTTCACCCTTTAAGTACTTGTAGTAATGTCTCTGAACTGTTCCGTGAGCTGCTTCATATTCATAGTATCCCTTTGGTGAAGCAAGCACTGATGTCATCATTGAAAGTGAACCAAATGCTGTAGCAACCATGTCTGACATAACATCACCATCATAGTTTTTACAAGCCCAAATATATCCACCTTCTGATCTCATAACACGGGCAACTGCATCATCAATAAGTGTGTAGAAATATTCGATTCCTGCAGCGTCAAATTTTTCCTTATATTCAGCTTCAAAAATATCATTGAAGATATCCTTGAATGTATGGTCATACTTCTTTGAAATAGTATCTTTTGTAGCAAACCATAAATCCTGTTTTGTATCAAGGGCAAAATTAAAACAACTTCTTGCAAAGCTTTCAATTGATTCATTAATATTGTGCATACCCTGAATAATGCCCGGTGTTTCAAAGTTGTGAATCAACTCTCTTGTTTCTTCTCCTGCTTCGTTTGTATAAACAAGTTCTGCTTTTCCGGCTGCAGGAATTTTCATTTCAACACCCTTATAAACATCACCGTATGCATGACGTGCAATAGTAATTGGCTTTGTCCAATTTTTTACATATGGCTCAATACCTTTTACAATAATTGGAGCTCTGAAAACTGTACCATCTAAAATAGCTCTGATAGTTCCGTTAGGGCTCTTCCACATTTCTTTTAAATTGTACTCAGGCATTCTTGCTGCATTTGGTGTAATAGTTGCACATTTAACAGCTACTCCGTATTTCTTTGTAGCTTCTGCTGAATCAAAAGTAACCTGATCATTAGTTTCATTTCTGTACTTTAGACCTAAATCATAGTACTCTGTCTTTAAATCAACGAATGGTAATAACAACTCATCTTTTATCATCTTCCAAAGAATTCTTGTCATTTCGTCTCCATCCATTTCTACTAATGGAGTAGTCATTTTAATTTTTTCCATCATAAGTCCTCCTAAATCTAATGTAGTATCCTTGTAGATTATATCGAACTTCTGTGGGAATGTAAAGAAATAACCACTTTCAAAAATTTTTTCCTAACTTTATCAGCTAAATATTCCCTTAGCGTTAATAAGTCCTGCCCCTTGTCTGTTTTTATCCATAAGCATATCAATTGCACTTTCTTTTAATATCTTCTTGCACTGATTATTTGACAAATTTTCATTTTTAGAAAGCATTAATGCTATAACACCTGTAACAATTGGTGTAGCCATTGAAGTTCCACTTTTTACCACATAATAATATTTTTTTTGCCACAAATTTGAACAACTTACGATTCTATTTGCCGGGGCTAATATATCAGGCTTTATTATGCATTGTTTTGTTGGACCTCTTCCTGAATAATTATAGGTATATTTTCCATTTACGAACATTCTTACATTGTCATTTTCTGCCCCAACTGTAACTATTTTTTTACAGTCACCCGGAGTTGATATTGAACTTGGTCCCGGACCATTGTTTCCTGCGGCAGCAATCACTACATATCCAAGGTCCCACAACAGTTCCACTTCATCAATCAGCTTTTTATTTTGTGTATCATTGTTATTTAATGTACCAAAAGAAAGATTAACTACTTTTATGTTATATTTCTTTCCATTGTCAACTATCCAATGTAGTCCATTCAGCACATGTTTCTCCCTTCCTATGCCTTTATTATTTAAAACTTTTATGGATATGATTTTTGACTTTGGAGCAACGCCTTTCATTATTCCATGAGACAGTTTGCCGGAGCCTGCAACAATACCTGATACATGAGTTCCATGTCCTTCATCGTCATAAGGTGTTGTTTTATTATTTACAAAATCCTTAAAATATAAAATTCTATCTTCAAAGTCAGGATGTGGGCTTATGCCACTGTCAAGAACTGCCACAACTACATCTTTACCTAATATATTTTGACTGTGAATATCATTTATTTTTAACTTTTTTATTACCTTATTCATATTTCCTCTATTGTTAAAATTTAATATAATATATGCTTAATTTTCACCTAAGGATATATTATTTAAAGATTTTAGAGAAAATTGTAAACCAGACAGGCTATATGTCATATTATTTAGTGTAAGTAAAATTTAGGGAGATTTAACATGAGTGATTTAGCAGCAACAAATTGTGGATGTGGATGCGACGGAGGAAACAACAATAACTGTTTATTCCTTATCCTTATTCTTTTATTCTGTGGTGGCTGTGGAAATGGCTGTGGAAACGGTGGATTCTTTGGTGGAAATGACTGCTGTTCAACAATAATCTGGTTATTTATCCTCTTTAGCTGCTGTGGCTGTGGAAACGGTGGATTCTTTGGTGGAAATGGTAACGGTTGCGGTTGTGGCTGTTAGTTGACGACACTGATTTATATGAGTACGATTTAGGCTGTTTATTAACCAATGCTTTTCTGAATGATTATTCTGAAAATACAAATTTTTTGATTATATTAATCTGCATAAGCATTATTTAAATTTAATAAACATATGCTTAAATAACCACATGTGCAAATTGTTGATTGGAGGAATTACAGGCTCATGGGAAATAATCAAATGAAACAGACAAAATTTGATTGTGCTGTAAGTAGCAAAACCATGCAGTTAATTAAAGCTGTAATTCCTTACATCAACAATCCTGCATCTCAATATATTGGTACTTTAATAAAATTTTTAGAGCTAAAAAATGCCATGGATTACCACAATTCGCCTGTTTGTGCATTGGACTGTGACAAGCATTCAACTATGGATGATATGCTGGATGATTTGATGGATTTTATGGATGAAGATACAAAGGAAAGTTTTGAGTCTTTTAAAATGATGTTTGACTTAATGCAAAACGGAGAAAACTTTGATATGTCTTCTTTTATGGGAGATATGGGGGATGATTTTTCTTTTGCAAATAATAATTTTTCTGATAGTGATGGAGGTAATGGATATGACGACCAACAAATGGATGGATGATCCTGTTTTAAACGGACTTTCAAATGAAAAACTGGAGGCTTTAACAGCCATTATTGAAGGGGCAAAAGGTATGGAGCCAAGGAAAATGCTTACATATTTTATACAGCAGTCAAATCTTGCAGGAAAAAAAGGAATCAATTTTACAAACAAAGAAACTGAACTTATTTTAAATGTGCTAAAAGAAGATATGTCCCCTGAAGAAATCAAACGTATAGACATGGTTAAGCAGATTGTAAACTCATTGTCCAAAAAGAAATAAAAGAATTTTTTCGTAAAAAAGATGCTGTTTGCAATTAAACAGCACCTTTTTTTAATCATTATCACCCTGATATTTCATGTGATATTTTTTCTTTTTTCTGTCATAAACAATATCTGCATTTCCGATTATATCCCTGTATTCAAACAAAAAGCTTCTAATTTCACTTATATCCCTAGACACTGTTTTTCCGGATATATTATATTTATCGGATAATTCTCTAGTTGAAAAATATTTATCATTTATTCCCATATAAAAAATATCTAAAATGCGATGTATTTTGCTATATCTACTCATAACAATAATACATATTAATTCTTTCTATCTTTCAAAAACTGTAATACTGTCATAACCAAAATTACAATTGCAGCAAGTAATACTAAATACCCGCCCAATTTTAATGATACATCCACACTGGCAAAATCTGATCCTCCATGTATTGAAGCGCTAAAGAAGCAATCATATAAAACCATAAGGAAATTAATTGCTGCTGGTATTAAAGCTATTAACTGCTTTGCCAATACTGTTAAAGCACATACTGCAACGATAAAAATAATCGAAATTATTCCATGACTTGATATGTAATTTGTGCTTGATGAACCTGAGTATCCACCAACACTTGCTTCGGCATCAATAAATGGTAAAAAACATGCGATAATACCTACTAAAGATGCTATAAATAATATAACCTGTAAGCCTGTAAATTTTCGTCCTCCTATTTCTATCTCTTTTTTGTCTACCTTATCTGCAAACTCTCCTACCTTATTTTGTACATCATCTAATTTTTTCTGTGTCATAATTTTTACCTCCATAATCTTTTGTTTTTTTAATGACACTTTAATTGTACAAATAGCCATAGACACCTGTATGTCCCACAAAAAAAATAGTGCAGTTATTGCTCAGGCTAAAACGAATTATAAAATTAGGACTATCGCTCTAGTGATAGTCCTATTTATCATAGATTATAAATTCTTTAATGAATTTTATTTAACAACCAAGTTAATGATTCTTCCCGGAACATAAATTTCTTTTACAATGTTTCCGTTAATCTTGTCTGCAATAGCTTCTTTTCCGGCAGCAATTGCATCTTCCTTTGAAATATCAGCAGGTACTTCTATAACTTCTTTTGTCTTTCCATTAATCTGAACAGGAATCTTGATTTCGTCATCTTTCATCAATTCCTCATCAGCTTCAGGCCATGAGTTATTTTCAAATACACTACCTGTATTTCCAAGTTTCTCCCAAAGTTCTTCAGCTATATGAGGTGCAAATGGAGCAATCAGAGTTGTAAATGTCTGAATAGTTTCCTTATCAACTCCTCCTTCTTTCTTTGCAATTTCATTTAACTTGTTATTGTATTCCATAAATCCTGAAACAACAGTGTTTAAGCTAAAGTCTTCAAGACGTTTTGTAATTGTGTGAACCATCTGGTGACGGATTTTAATCATTTCCTTTGTAGCCTTAACATCTTTTTCAATACTGTCAGTTGCCAACTTCCAGAACTTTGTAATAAATCTGTAAACACCATCAATTCCTCTTTCATCCCATTCAGAATCAAGTTCAGGTGGTCCTACGAACATTTCATAAAGTCTTAATGAATCACATCCATAATCTCTTACTAAATCATCAGGAGAAACGACATTTCCTTTTGATTTACTCATCTTGATACCGTTCTTACCGGTAATCATACCCTGATTAAATAACTTCTTAAATGGCTCTTCAAAATCTACTACACCAATATCATATAGGAATTTTGTATAGAATCTTGAATATAACAAATGAAGAACTGCATGTTCAACACCACCAATATACATATCTACAGGTAAGTTGTCATGTGCCTTCTGTTTTGACACAAGTTCTTTGTCATTTTTGTTATCTACATATCTTAAGAAGTACCATGATGAACCAGCCCACTGTGGCATTGTGTTTGTTTCACGTTTTGCAGGCTTTCCACAACATGGACATGTTGTATTTACCCATTCGTCAATTGCTGCAAGTGGTGATTCACCTGTACCAGTTGGTTCATATGATTCAACATCAGGTAATAATAATGGTAACTGGTCTTCAGGTACCGGAACAGGTCCACAGTCAGGACAATGAACGATTGGAATTGGCTCACCCCAATATCTCTGTCTTGAGAATACCCAGTCACGTAATTTATAATTTACAGTTGCTCTACCAAAGCCCTTTTCTTCAATAATATGAGGAGCTTCCTTCTTAAGAACTGATGATTCCATACCATTCCATTCGCCTGAATTAATCATAGTTCCAACAGCTTCTGTATAAGCTTCTGTCATATTTTCAATTTCTTTTCCGTCTTTTGCAATAACCTGAATAATAGGAATATCAAACTTCTTTGCAAATTCAAAGTCTCTGTCATCATGAGCAGGTACACACATAATAGCACCTGTTCCGTAATCAGCTAATACATAGTCTGAAAGCCAGATTGGAACCTTTGCTCCGTTAAGTGGGTTAATTGCATAACTTCCTGTAAATACACCTGTCTTTTCTTTTCCCTGAAGTCTGTCTACTGATGACTTGTTTGCTGCCATCTGAATATATTCTTCTACAGCAGTTTTCTGTTCAGGTGTAGCAAGACCTAAAGCTTTTTCATGTTCAGGTGCTAAAACCATAAATGTTGCACCGTGAAGTGTATCAGGTCTTGTTGTATATACTGTAATAACGTCTTCTGTATTTTCAATCTTAAAGTCAACTTCTGCACCGTATGACTTTCCAATCCAGTCACTTTGCATCTTCTTAACTTTTTCAGGCCAGTCAAGTTTGTCCAAATCTGCTAATAATCTGTCAGCATAGGCTGTAATCTTTAACATCCACTGATTAAGATTTTTCTTTGTAACTTCTGCTCCACATCTTTCACAGCATCCGTTTACAACTTCTTCGTTTGCAAGACCTGTTTTACATGAAGGACACCAGTTAATTGGCATCTGCTTCTGGTATGCAAGTCCTTTTTTAAACATCTGAACGAAAATCCACTGTGTCCACTTGTAGAAGTTAGGATCAGTTGTATTTACTTCCATATCCCAATCATAAAGTGCAGCAATTTCGTTTATCTGTCTCTTAATATTTTTAATATTTGCTGCTGTTGAAATTGATGGATGAGTTTTCATTTTGATAGCATAGTTTTCAGCAGGTAAACCGAATGCATCCCATCCCATTGGATGAATAATGTGATATCCATGAAGCATCTTATATCTGCTCCAAACGTCACTAATAACGTATCCTCTCCAATGTCCTACATGAAGTCCAGATCCTGATGGATATGGAAACATGTCCAAACAATAATATTTTGGTTTTGTTTTGTCAGCGTTAATAGGATTTACATCCCAATTATGACGCCATTTTTTTTCAATTTCCTTATGATTATAAGGTGTTGCCATAACTATTTTCCTCCTAAAATTTATGTATATAAAAAGTTATTAAACTAATTAACTATAAGAATTATTCAGCCTTTTTGAAAGTTGTTTCCTTTACGGATGCTGTTTCTTTATCTTTATTTGTTTTTTTGTTTACTTCTTTTGTAGGCTGCTTCTTTTTCTTTGTTGTCTCTTCAATTCCTGCCTGTTTTTTTCTCTTCTTCAAAAAGTCTTTATTAACTTTTACCTTTTTACGGACAGTAGCTGATTTTGTGTATTTTATCTGACACATAACCTGACAGGAGCCAACATTTCCTGATGTATCTTTTGCCTTCACTACAACAGGCACCTTTTCATCAAGTCTTAATAGCTGCTTTTCAACGGTATATACCTGAACATCAACAATTGGTTCATCTGCTGATACACCGGCCTTAACCATGTTTTCAATTTTTTTTACATTGTCATCCTTTACAATGTCCGCAAGACTTTTACTGGAAACCTGCAAAGTATAAAGATTTTGTCCACATCTAACCTGTGGTGGGGTTGTATCTACAACTTTTATCTTTTGAGATATGTTGTATTTAGTACCGTTTTTTGCCTTATAGCTATACTTTACCTTGTATGTTCCTACAGTATTATAATCAATATCATTGTACTTAAGTCTGTTGGTAATAAATTTTCCATCTCCATTACATGCAATGATATTTCCATAATAATCAGGCTTATGGTCTCTTTCTACTTTAATAGTGTCAAGTCCTTTTACAACTGTTTCGCTTTTTATCTTTTTGTATGGATTGTCTGATGATGTGTCCGTTGGATCCCATCCACAGTTTCCATCGGGAACAATATACTTTTCAAATGTATTTGGAACTTTATCACCTTTTTTTCCTTTTTTCACAACAAACTCTGTACTACTCTTAAGATGATTATATATCCAGGCAGAATCTTCTGCATTTAAAACAACACATCTTCCTGATGTTTTCTTTTGTTTGTTGATGGCTTTGTAAGATTTTAGTGATACTCTGTAATCATACTTGTCCTTGTATGATGTAGAATAAATCCATATGTTGGTTCCAATTTCTGTTGCATTTTTATGCCAGCTTCCATTATTTTTTATCCATGAGTACTTTGTACTGTACTTAAACTTTCCCTTTGGAAGTTTATCACCTATCATACATTTAAAAGATTTGATGGGCTTTTTTGATTTTTTGTCTTTTGAATACTGATATACTATTACAGTTCTTAACTTTTTGTTTATTTCAATATAATAATTGTCTGAACCTTTTTCTTTTTGCTTTGAGGACTTGTCTCTTCCACTTTGACCAACTCCTGCAGCTTTATCCGCCTCATTGCTGACTTTATTTTGAACAAACATCAGTCCACCAAAAATAATCCCGGCTACAATTAATATTTCAATAATTGTGATCGCAGTATTTTTAAATTTTTTACTTTCTAAAATCTTTTTAATATCCAATTTAAAACTCCAATAAATACTTTGTGTTAAACCACATTATTGCCCACGCATACTAATTTATTATACAACATTATCTTCATTTTTCAACAGAAATTACGAAAAGGAACCATATTTGTTCAATATAATATAACAGAAAAAAACCAACACTTTTATTGTGTCAGTCTTTTTAATAATTTAAATTATATCCGGTTGTTCTTTTTCCCAATCCTGAATATAAATATCTACAATCTTATTTATCTTTTCAGTTTCGCCTTCAGCAGAAAAATCATATACACCGGCAGTTTTTATTCCCATATTGTGAGCTGTATTTAATGAATAAAATGCATCATCAAACAACCATGTTTCTTCAATATCACTGTCCATCTTTTCCATTGCAATATTAAAAATCTCCGGTCTGTCTTTTCCACTGCCTACTCCTGTAGCTGTAAGAATCTCCTTAAAGTATTTGTGAAGGTTAAGTCTATCAAAAGCCGCCTTTATCATAGGTTCATCTGTTGATGTTGCCACAACCATTGGTATTTTATTGGCATATGCTTTTTCAATAAAATCCATTACTCCGGGCTTTGGCATAGCCTCTTTTTCATAAAATGTATAAACCATGCTATTTATACCATCAATAATCTCCTTATTTGACTTGTCTATGCCGTGACGCTCTTTTAAATATTCTGCGGTCTCATTCATAGTCTGCTCAAACATAATCTCTGCCAAATTGTAATCAATTGCTATACCAATACTGTTTAAATAACGCTCTCCTGCATTCATCCATATGGACATTGAATCAAGAATTGTGCCATCTACATCAAAAATAAACCCTTTCTGCATATAGCCTCCTTAAATAATTGCTGATTTCATTTCTTTAACGTATTCTCCTACATATGGTACACTATCTTTGCCATATTTTGCAACTATTTTTACTATTGCACTTCCAACAATTGCTCCATCAGCATACTGACACACGTTTTTTGCCTGTTCAGGTTTTTCTATACCAAATCCAATTGCACAAGGTACGTCTGTAGCTTCTTTTACAAGTTTTGTCATTGCGCCTAAATCTGTTGTAATATTTTGTCTTATACCTGTAACTCCAAGTGATGATACAACATAAACAAAACCTTCAGCTGTTTTTGCAATTTTTGTAATTCTGTCTTCTGAAGTTGTTGCAATAAGCGGAATCAAATCAACTCCTGCTTCTTTACAATATGGTGCAAGTTCATCTCTTTCTTCATATGGACAGTCAGGTACAATTACTCCTGCAATTCCACATTCCACACATCTTTTCATAAACTTTTCTGTTCCATAACGATAAATTACATTTACATATGTCATAAATACTAAAGGAATTTTTACCTGATCCTTTATTTCTTTTATGGCATCGAATAACTTGTCTGTTGTGCAGCCTCCCTGAAGTGCTCTTAAATCAGCTTCCTGAATTACAGGTCCTTCTGCTATTGGATCAGAAAATGGAATTCCCACTTCAATAATGTCTGCTCCATTTTTTTCCATTTCTATTATTAATTTCTGTGTTGTTTCTAAATCAGGATCTCCACCTGTTAAAAAAGCTATAAAAGCCTTTCCATTTTTAAATGCATCACTTACTTTACTCATAAATCTGTACTCCTCTATATCTTGCTATGGCAGCCACGTCTTTATCACCACGGCCTGAAACATTAACTACTATAATTTTATCTTTATCAAGTGTCTTTGCATACTTCATTGCATAGGCAATGGCATGTGAACTTTCAATTGCAGGAATAATTCCTTCTGTTCTTGACAAATATTCAAAAGCCTCAACAGCTTCCACATCCGTAATTGGAACATATTTTGCTCTTCCTGTATCATGAAGATTTGCATGTTCCGGTCCAATACCAGGATAATCCAGTCCTGCTGAAATAGAATAAACAGGTGCAATCTGTCCATCTTCATTTTGGCAGAATAACGATTTCATTCCATGGAAAATGCCTTCTGTACCATTTGCTATTGTTGCCGCATTTTTAGGGTTATCAACACCAAGTCCTGCAGCTTCACATCCTATTAATGCAACATCTTTATCTTTTATAAAATTGTAAAATGCACCCATGGCATTTGAGCCACCACCTACACAGGCAATAACTGCATCAGGCATTCTTCCTTCAGCCTCAAAAATCTGTTCCTTTATTTCTTTACTGATAACACTCTGGAAATCTCTAACAATTGTTGGGAATGGGTGTGGTCCCATAACAGAACCAAGCACATATAATGTATCATCCATTCTGTTTGTCCACTCTCTCATTGCCTCATTTACTGCATCTTTTAATGTCATTGTTCCACTTGTAACAGGGTGAACCTTTGCTCCTAAAAGTTCCATTCTAAATACATTTAATGCCTGACGTTCGCAGTCTTCTTTTCCCATATAAACTTCACATTCCATATCCATAAGTGCCGCTGCTGTTGCCGTTGCCACACCATGCTGTCCTGCTCCTGTTTCTGCTATAACTCTTGTTTTACCCATTTTCTTTGCAAGTAAAACCTGACCTAATACATTGTTGATTTTATGGGAACCTGTATGGTTTAAATCTTCTCTTTTTAAATAAATCTTTGCCCCTCCTAAATCCTTAGTCATTTTTTCTGCATAATACAATAACGAAGGTCTTCCTGCATAATTGTTTAAAAGCTCTGTTAATTCCTTATTAAATTCAGGATCATTTTTGTAATAATTGTATGCTTCCTCAACTTCATTTACAGCTGTCATAAGTGTTTCAGGAACATATTGACCACCGTGTATTCCAAATCTACCTTTACTCATTGCTCTCTCCTTTTAATTCATCTAACATTTGTTTTTTATTTTCCGCTTTCATAAATGTTTCCCCAATTAAGACACCATTTACTTTAGCTTTTTTTAATCTCTCGATTTCTACATTACTTTTTATTCCGCTTTCTGCTACAAATAAAATATCCTCAGGTACAAGTGTTCTTAATCTTTCACTGTTTCCAATATCAACTGTAAATGTTTTTAAATCTCTGTTATTTACACCGATTATTCTTGCACCACTTTTTATTGCCTTTTCAACCTCTTCTTCATCGTGTGCCTCTACTAAAGCTGACATTCCAAGATTGTCGCAGATTTCAATGTACTTTCTAATTGTATCTTCATCCAGCAATGAACATATTAAAAGTACACAAGATGCACCGTGGATTTTTCCATCGTATATCATATATTCATCAATAACAAAGTCTTTTCTAATAAGTGGTATTGATACATTTTCACTTATTTCCTTTAAATATTTTTTATCACCTTTAAAATACTCTGGTTCTGTTAAAACTGAGATACATGTTGCACCTGCTTTTTCATATTCCTTTGCAATGTCCACATATGGAAATTTCTCAGCAATTATTCCTTTTGATGGTGAAGCCTTTTTTACTTCACAAATAAAATTAATACCCGGCTTAGCCAATGCTTTTTCAAATTCAAATTTTCCTTTTGGCATATCCAGTGCCTGTTTTTTTACAACTTCCAAAGAAATGGTCTTTTTTTCCTGTTTAACCCTGTTTTTTGTTGACTGTGCTAATTTATCTAAAATCATATTTTTACCTTACTTGTTACTTTCTTCAACGTATGCCTGTAATTTTTCGTAAGCTTTTCCGCTGTCTATTGTTTCTCTTGCAATGTTAATTGCCTCTTCATATGTAATATCATCTCGTTGGATATAAATACATGCTCCTGCATTTAACAAAACTGTATCTCTTTTTGGTCCCTGAATTTTTCCGGTTAAAATCTCCTTTGTAATCTGAGCATTTTCTACTCCGTTTCCACCTTCCAAATCAGACTTTTTACAAATGGAAATGTCGTAATCTTCAGGATTGATTTTGTAAGAATTTGTTTTACCATTTCTAATTTCACAAACTGTTGTTTTTGCGCTAGGAGTAATTTCATCCATTGTATCCTGACCAAATACAACCATACCTTTTTTTACTCCAAGTTTTAAAAGTACCTGAGCAATAGGCTCTACCAATTCTTCTTCATACACACCAATAATTTCCATTGATGCTCCTGCCGGATTTGTTAATGGTCCTAAAACATTAAAAATTGTTCTAAGTCCTAAAGCACCTCTAACAGGTCCTACAAACCTCATTGCCGGATGATATTTCTGTGCAAATAAGAAACAAAAACCAACTTTATCTAATAATTCTTTGCTTTGCTCAGGTTCCAATGTTATGTTTGCTCCTAATGCTTCTAAAACATCGGCAGCTCCTGACTTACTTGAAACTCCTCTGTTTCCATGTTTTGCAACTTTGCAACCTGCAGCTGCCGCTACAAATGCTGATGTTGTGGAAATATTAAACGTATTTGCCTTATCTCCACCAGTTCCTACAATTTCAAGCACATCCATGTTATGTAATAATTTTGTTCCATTATCACGCATACCTCTGGCTGAACCTGATATTTCTTCAATAGTTTCCCCTTTCATTCTAAGTGCTACAAGATACGCACTAATTAATGTATCCGGTGTTTCACCACTCATAATTTCATTCATAACTTCTTTTGCTTCGTTGAATGTTAGGTCCTGTCCTTCTACTATTTTTTCAATTGCTTCTTTTATCATGATTTGTCTCCTATATTTCCAAGAAATTTTTAACTATAGTTTTGCCCTGTGGCGTTAATACCGATTCAGGATGAAACTGTAATCCGTATATTTCATATTTTTCGTGTTTAACAGCCATTACTTCGCCGTCTCTTTCATCTATTGCTATTACCTTTAACTCATCAGGTATAGTATCTTTTTTTGCTGATAATGAATGATATCTTGCTCCTTTAAACCTGCCATCAAGACCTTTAAATATTGGAGCATTTTCAGTAATTGTCATATCACTTTGTTTTCCATGGATTAATTCTTTTGCATAAGTAACTTCTGCTCCAAAAACTTCGCATATACCCTGATGTCCCAGACATACACCAAGAATTGAATATTCTCCCTTTAACTGTCTTACAACATCTTCACATATTCCTGCATCTTCAGGTTTTCCGGGACCCGGGGAGAGAATAATGTGACTTGGATTCATTTCCTTAATATCTGAAATTGTACACTCATCATTTCTTATTACTTTAACCTGTCCCTTTGTTAGTTCTCCAATCAATTGAACAAGGTTATAAGAAAAACTGTCATAATTATCAATTAATAAAACCATTACTTATTCACCTCATTTCCTCTTTTGATTTCATGTTGGCTATAACCATTATCTTTTGTCTTAAATGATCATAAGCAATAATTTTGTCAAACAACATTAAATGATAATCATCAATTTCACTTTCTTTTAAGTTTAACTTTGGCTCTGCATATCCTATCATTTCATAACCAAAGTATCCTACAAAACCACCTGTAAATGTAGGCATGCCTTTGATTTTGGGTGATTTGTATTTTTCAAGTTGTTCCCTTAAGGCATCCATTGGATCCATTGTCACTGTAGTTTCAATCTCACCACTTTTTTGTGTTACCTTTCCGTTTTTGCATGTTATATGT
>URQO01000025.1 GCA_900550135.1 uncultured Eubacterium sp. | reverse complement strand
GCGACCACCGAGATCTACACTCTTTCCCTACACGACGCTCTTCCGATCTAAAGGAGGAACAATCATGAGAGGATTGGCAAAGAAAATTGCAGCATCAGTTATGGCTCTTACACTTGTATTTGCTATGGCAACATCATGTTTTGCTGCAACTTGGGGAAGCTACTTCGGAGCTTCAGCAGAACCATCTTGGTACGAAGGAGCAGACGGAAAACTTACAAAAAACACAGCAGCAGGATTTACAGCATCAATTGACGCTGTAGGTTGGGGCGGCGTATGGGGCGCTCAGGTTTATATTGATGGAAAGAAGAATGACAATGCAAAGAACATCAGTGTAAAGAAGGGTCAGACATACAAATTTTCATTTACAATTAAAGCTACAAATGTTGACAAGTTTGTATACATAAAAGTAGCTACAGGCGAAAAACTTGCTTACTCAACATGGGTAAAAGTTAAAGCAAACAAGACAGTAAAATTCAACAAGACATTCAAGGCTAAAGCAAATGCAAATTCAGTTTACTTTGGTATGGGTGGTGACGTCGGAGATAGAGCAGATGTTGTAACAGATGAAGATGCTGTAACAAGATACAATGTATTCAAAAAGGTATTCAAAAAACCAGCTGAAGAAGGATTGGCAAATGATGCAAACGGAGATTACACAGCAGCAACAGTTGTTACTGTTTCTAAGTTCACTTTAATCCAGAAAGCAAAACTTAAATCAGTTAAGTCAAAAAAGAAGGGCAAAGTTACAGTTAAGTTTGCAAGAGTACCAGGTGCAAAGGCATACAAGGTAAAAGTTGGATCAAAGACATATACAACAAAGAAAACAACAGCAACATTCAAGGCTAAATCAAAAGCTAAGGTTAAAGTTTCTGTAGCAGCTGTAGCTAAGACATCAGGTGTAGTTGGTGTATACAGCAATAAGAAAACTGTAAAAGTTAAATAATTATATGTTATATTACATAGACTGCGGTTCAGATATTGGAACCGCAGTTTTCTTTTTATAAAAGTCGTTTGATGGTCGATAGAAGTCGAACGATTTTTTACATATTTTGTTAAAAATATCATATAATTATATTGATAAAAAAATAATATCTAAAAAACCAAAGTATGGTAAAGGGGGAAATACAATGCTTGACAAAGTGATTGAAAACAACAGAGTAAGTATCGTGGGAGAAATAGTTTCTGAATTTAAATTTAGCCACGAAGTATTTGGAGAGGGATTCTACATAGTAGATGTTTCCGTAGACCGCTTAAGCGAATTGACGGATGTTATCCCATTAATGGTTTCAGAACGACTAGTAGATGTTAATGAAGACTATCAGGGTAGACTGGTAGAAGTTTCAGGACAATTTAGATCTTACAATCGTCACGAGGGAACAAAGAACAAACTTGTTCTTTCAATTTTTGTAAGAGAGTGGGAGGAAGTAGAGGAAAACTTAGAAGTAGGCAAAACCAATCAAATCTATCTTGATGGATATATTTGTAAACCACCGATTTACAGAAAAACTCCGCTTGGTAGAGAGATTGCAGATCTGTTAATAGCCGTAAACAGACCATACGGCAAATCAGATTATATTCCATGTATTGCATGGGGACGAAACGCAAGATACGCATCTTCATTTGAAGTAGGAGGACACATTCAGATTTGGGGAAGAGTCCAAAGTAGAGAGTACATTAAGAAAATTAATGAAGATGAAAGCGAAAAGCATGTAGCTTATGAAGTTTCCGTAAGTAAACTTGAATATATAGACGATTAAAAATAATGCTGTAGTAACCTAAGTGGTGCTACAGCATTGTTTTTATGTAATAGAATATTACTTCAACATTTTTATTACATAAAAATGTTCTACTATGAATACATACTTATAGAAAAATAAAATCGATACAAATATTTGGGCAAAATATCTAAAAGACTTTGACTTTTATACTTTCATGTCGTAATATTGAATAAAAGATTATAATTAAAGAAGGAGAAAATGAACATGAAAAAAATGCTTAAGTCATTTGTGGCTGCAGTACTTTCATTAACATTAGTAGTAAGTGGTCTTGGAATCACAAAAAATGTCAGTGCTGTTACACAGGAAGATGAATGGAAAGCAAACGCTGTAAAAACGCCTGCAGAAGGAAAGTTAATTGGAGCAGGCTATATTGATGTTGAATTTGACAATTCCATGGAAGGATATACATACTCAGTATACCTTGATGGACAACCTGTATACTGGGATGGAAATAGTATAGTAAGATCTGAACTGGGAGAAAAAGTTTCAGCTACATCAAAAACAAAGACTTTTACGTCAGGTGATGAAGGAAAGACAGAAGTTTACACCAATACAGTTAGTAAACATGAAATTACTGTAAAGGCCCAAAAGGATGGTCAGACTATAACGTCAGAACCAAGAACATTTTATGTTTCAAAAAAAGGACTTGCTCTTGGTGGTGACATGAGTGACAAAATTACATTAAGTAAGTTAAATTGTTCATGGTACTACAATTGGTCAACAGAAGCATTTAACAACAATATAGATGCCAATGTTGCACATATTCCTATGATGTGGGGAATTGGTGACGACAATAAAGAAGCAATATCCGGTTTATCTACAAAGTCAAATTATATTTTAGGGTTTAATGAACCTGATATTGTAAAACAGGCAAATATACCAATGTTTTTTGATGCAGTAAGTGCGTGGAAACAATATATATCACCACTTAAATTAAGAAAAGTATCACCGGCACCTGCAGCACCGGATGGTGATTCTATGTGGCTGAAAAGATTTATGAACGGTGATTACATATGTAAGACACCAAAGGGAGAGTGGGGATTATATAAGGATTATGAAGATGATGCTACAAAAACCTGGTCAGAAGGAATTGGAGAAGATGTAGATGCTGTAGTTCTTCATTACTACAGAAATCAAATAAATGCTCAAGGATTGTTTGATGCTGTGGAAACACTTTGGAATACATATCATAAACCAATATGGATTACTGAAATGTCTTTATTTGGTGTAAAGGGAACTTACACAGATTTTAGTTATGAAAATGAAGAAAGACGTAAGCAGGTAGAAGAATACGTGACAAAATTAGTTGAAGGGCTTGACAAAGTACCTTATGTAGAAAGATATTGTTGGTTCCCATATGACATAGACAGTACAAATGATATAGATATATATAACGGATCAGGCGGAACAGCTATGTTTGAATATGCAACAGGTTTGTATACAAATCTAGGAAGAATCTATTGCAATTTAGGTAACCCTGAAGGCTACAATGCAGAAACTATATCTGATAACGAAATGTATGTGTATGTTCCACAGACAACAACAGAGTCACCAACAGAGACTACAGAAAAAATTACGGAAACAACAAAAAATCCAACATCAGTTTCACCAACTACCGGAAAAAATAATCAGACCAAAGGTAAAAAGATAAATAAACCCGGTAAGGTTAAAATAATTTCAGCTAGAAATGTGAAAAAGAAAGCAGTGAAACTAACATGGAAAAAAGTAAGTGGAAAGACAAAATATCAGATACAATATTCTTTAAATAAGAAGTTTAGAAGAGGTGTTAAAACAAAGAAAACATCAAAGACAAATATAAAAATAAACAGATTGTCAAAAAAGAAAAAATACTATTTTAGAATTAGAGCAATTAATAGTGCGGGAATCGGCAAATGGTCAAATGTTAAAAAAATAGTTATACGCAAATAGTAAAAGAGGAACAGTTATCAGACTGTTCCTTTTTAAAAACATAATAATATATAATATATGTTGAAATATTTTTAAATTATTTATTTTTTTTTAATAAAATACACAAGTAAAATCTTTTATAATCGCATAGAAGTATTTGTGTATAAGTGAAAATGCATATAGAAATTATGATAAAACTATTTTTATTGGTAAAAATAAACATTTAAGTGTTGTAGAATAAAAATGTTTATGATATAATCGAGACAATTGAAATGGGATGAATTTCAAGCAATATTTAAAACAATTAAAAATTAAGGAGGAATTGAAAATGAGAAAAATTTTCAACAAAGTTTTAGCTGGAATTACAGCAACAGCACTTGTAGCATCATTGGCTATTGGCGTTGGTGTTTCAAGTAGTGTAAAGGCTGACAATACAGCAGTGGCACTTTCAAATTGGTCATTTGTTCAGGGAGGACAGTACAATCCATCTGAAGAGGGCAATGAAGGATACATTGGTTCAGTTACAATGAACGGAACTGGTGAAAAAATTGATGGTTGGTTAACAGGAAGCGGAAGTGTTAAGCAGGAACAGTCAGCAACAAAGTCAGCAACAGGTTTTGAGATGGTAATCAACAATACAGGTTGGGATTGCCAGTGGAAAGTTAATACAGGTTTTCCAACAAACAGAATTAATCCATGGTCAATTATGGCAACAAATCAGACATCTATGACACCGGGTCATGTTTATACAGTTTCATTTAAGGCTCATGCAGATAAGAAAAAATATGCTTATGTTTCATTTGGAACTGAAACAGAAGGCTTGGCACCATATGATCAGGCCCCAGTTGAATTTGCAGATGCTGCTTCAAATCAGATTATTAAATTAGGAACAACTGACAAGACATTTACATTTACATTTACAAACTGGGTATCTGCTAGCACACTTAAAACAACATTGATGTTAGGTGCATTTACTGCAAATGTAGATTTCGCTGGCGTAGATGTTTCAAACATTGTTACAGAAGAAGAAAAGTGTTGGAATGGAACTGTTAGTGTAAGTGATTTCACTATTACAGATAAGGGTCAGAATACAGAATTTGAAACAGACCCAGTAAAGCCAACAGAAGAAACAACAACAAAGGCACCTACAACAACAAAGGCACCTACAACAACAAAGGCACCTACAACAACAAAGAAAAATGGTGGAAACAGAGTTGTAAAGAAACTTGCAAAAGTTAACGCATCAAAATTAAAATGCAAGAACACAAAGAAGGGCGTTATTAAACTTACTTGGAAGAAAGTTAAAAATGCTAAGAAATATAAACTTAAAGTAGCTAACAAGACATACACAACAAAGAAGACTACATATACAGTTAAGAAACTTAAAGTTAAAAAAGGCAAAAAAGTAACAGTTAAGATTTGTGCAGTAGCATCAGGTTATAAGACATCAGCTTGGACTACAAAGAAGTTTAAAATCAAAAAATAATTGTTAACAGATTCTTACAGTACCCAATGCTTTGCATTGGGTTACTGTTTAGTTAATAGAAAAATCAGTCGGGAGGACTAGACGTGAGAAAAAAAATTTTAAATAAAATGTTAACAGCTGTACTTTCATTAACAATGGTTGTAAGTATGGTTGGTACAGTATCAGCTGCTTCACACGCAGCAAACGGAGCAAATATTGCAAAAAATGCAAAGTGGAATTATTTTTCATTAATTAGTAAAGATTCTAGTGGAAATTTAGATTCACATAGTGGACATGTTGCCGGTGAAAATGGAACAAGAAAGCATCCATATTGCTGGTATCATGCATTAGAACATATCAGAACTGATAAGTATCCTCAAGGTCAGAAGGAAGGAACAGACTTCGCTACAGAAGGCTACATCATGAGCAGTTCTGCATCTTCAGCATCATTCTATGTTAAGAATAGTGGATGGGATGGACAGTATAATGAAAGAGATGGCTCATTAGTTGGAGATAACCAGTGGGGTCTTAGATTATATACAGAAGCTATTCCTGTAGAAAAAGGAAGAAATTATACTCTTACATTTACATACAAAAGTACATTAACTGGTACAAAAACCATTTATGAGACAGATAAAGATGGCAATTATGTTTTAGATTCAGACGGAAATAAAATTCCAAAGAAAGATGAAAATAACAAGGATATTACAGAACCAATTTATAAGAAACATATAAGTGTAAGTGTTGTAAACCCTGCAAATAGTAATGGATTAGACTTCCTTTCAGCATCAAACTGTACATCAGATGGATTTATCGTTGCTGATTCAAAGGAAGATGCAAAGACTGTAACAGTTAAGTTTAAGGTTCCTTCAAATTATGCAGGAAACGCTGTTTCATTACAGTTTGCAATGGGTGCATTTATTGTATCATACCCTGATGAACTTGCTATGAAGGGATATTTTGACGTAACAAATATGTCAATTAAAGCTGGAACACAGCATAAAGTTACATATAAGTATGGTAATAAGTCATCATCAAAATATGTAAATGATGGAGAAAGAACTTCAGGTTATGTATTCCCTGTTAAAGGTAAGACATTCTCAAAATACACAAGCAATGGTAAAAACTTTAGTCTTTCAACACCAATTAAGAAAGATACAGTTATCAATTGTGTATACACAAATACTAAAAAACCTGCAAAAGCAAAAGTTAAGTTTAAAGCCCAGAAGAAGAAAGCACAGTTAAAGTTTACAAAAATTAAAAATTGTGTTGGCTATGAAGTAAAGTATTCTGCTAAGAAGAATATGAAGGGTGCAAAAACAAAGAATTGCAAGTTTACAGCAAAGAACAAACCTGTAACAGTTAAGAAGTTAAAATCAGGAAAGAAGACATTCTTCCAGATTAGATCTTACAATTTGGATTCAGCAGGAAAGAAAGTTTATAGCAGGAAAGTTTTAAAGAAAACTGTTATTGTAAAATAGTATTTAAATAGTTACCATTAAATTTAATATGAAAGGGTGGAAGGGTTATATGTTATTAATAGCTTGTTCTGCCCTTTTTGTAATAATATGAGATATATTATATGCGTACAAAAAGGCAGACTTTGACTTGATAATAAAGAGAAAAGGAGAACGATATGAAAATGTTTAAGAAGATAACATCAATGGCACTAGCTGTTGTAATGATGTTTTCATGTATTACAGTTATTTCTTCAAATGTAGTTAAAGCTGATGTTAATACTGAAGAATGGCAAAACACAGCAATTATTAGTCCAACGCAGGGCAAATTAATTGGCGCAGGATATATTGATGTAAAATGGAACAACAATTTGGACAATGTAAAACAATATAAAGTTTATGTTGATGGAGTTTTAAAGAAAACGGTAGAACCAAGCGGTGAAACAATGGTGTGTGAGTTCTATACAACAGCTGTAAAATCACATACTGCACAGGTGGTTGCAGAATTGAATAATCAGACAACATTAAAATCTAATGTTACAACATTTTATGTTACAAAAAAAGGTGTTTGTGTAAACGAAAATGATATGGGAACAGCAGTTGATCCTATGGATATGAATATCGGATGGTATTATAACTGGGGATATCAATCATTTAAGGATAGGGGATTTAAAAATAAAAAATTCTATGAAACAGAATTTGTACCTATGACATGGGGAGACAGTGCTGTAGATATTCCTACAAGATGTGCACATGCAAATAGAAAAGGTTATAAGTACTTGTTATCTTACAATGAACCTGATTTGCAGGGGGAAGCAAACAAGCAGCCTTCTACTATGATTTTAAGGTGGAGAGAAACAATTACAAATAAAGGAAACCTTAGACTTGGTTCTCCTGCAACGGAAACTTTCCAGATTAATTCAGATAAGTGGTGGACACCATTTTGGAATGGAATGTCAACAGATGACAAAAATAATATGACATTTATAGCTGTTCATGCATACCAGCATTATTACAACAATGCAGATACAGCATTGCAGTATTTACATGCTATAGATGAAATATACGCAAAATACCATAAACCTATTTGGATTACAGAATTTGCAGTTGCAGACTTAAGAAATACATTCAGTCCTAATAACTCAAAACATCTTGCACAGGTTCAGGAATTTATGAAGATTGTTTTAAAGGGGTTAAATGAAAGAAATTATGTTGAAAGATATGCATGGTTTAATTTTAATCCAACTGATTCAAAAACGGGAGCTTCAGGTATATTTAACTATGATACAGGAAAGTTAACAACTTTAGGACAGATATATGCTAATATTGGAAATCCTGCAGGATATAAGGCTAAAACATATGGTGTATCATACACAACTACAAAGAGTACATCTATTGCAAGTTGTGCAGCATCAGTTCCAACAACAACATATTCTCCTATAGGCAAGAAAAAGTCTATAAGATATAGTTTTAGAACTATAAAAAGAGCAACACAGTATCAGGTACAGTGTTCATTAAGCAAAAAGTTCAACAAGAAGAAAAAATATAGAACAAAAACAAAAACATTTAAGGCAAAAAACAAGTCTGTAATGAGTGGAACATTTACAAAACTAAAAGCAAAAAAGAGATATTATGTACGAGTTAGAGCAATCAAAACTCTTAATGGAAAGAAGTATTATTGTAAGTGGAGTTCACCAAAGAGTGCTAAAACAAAGAAAAAATAATATATTTTTATAAGAGGTAAATATGAAGAGTTTTAGAAAGATTATTTCTTTTATGCTTATACTTACATTTGTTTTTTCAATCAATATAACAAATTATGAAACTGTAACAGATGTAAGTGCAGCTACAAAGTTTGCAATTACAAGTCCTACCAATAATAAAATGATGGCGGCAGGATATTTTGATATAAAATGGAACAGTGCAAGTAGCTATGGAATAGTAAAAGAATACAAATTATATGTGGATGGAAAACTTGAAACAACAACAACCAGGACTACATATGAATTTTACACAACAAAAGTAAATATTCATTCAGCATGGGTTGAGGCAATACTTAAAGATGGTTCAAGAATATATACAGATACAATAAAGTTTAAAGTATCTAAAAAAGGTGTAGGTATTAGCACTGATATGGGGAAACATATTTCTCCAAATGAGATTAACACATCATGGTATTATAATTGGGGAACATCAAAGTTCAAGCCACTTAGTGAAGACAGTAAGGGCATTGAGTTCGCTAAGGAATTTAACAATACAGAATATGTGCCTATGGTATGGAAGGCATTTTCATATCAGGACGCGGCAAACAAAGTTGCTACTGCTAAAAGTTTAGGCAGCAAGTATGTATTGGGATATAATGAACCTGATTTGAAAGGTCAGGCAGATATGACAGTTGCAAACGGAGTAAGTTTTTGGCCTGCTTTTACGAATCAGGGATTAAGAGTTGGCTCACCGGCAACAGCAACATGGCCTACCAATAATACAAAGTGGTTTCAGCCATTTATGACTCAGATACAGGCAAAAGGTAATGATGTTGATTTTATTACTATTCATTGTTATCCTGACGGATTTCCGGGAGGTACAGGTATGGCAACATGGTTTATAAATGAAGTTGTAAAGCCTTGTTACGAAAAGTATCATAAACCAATATGGATTACAGAGTTTTCAACAACAGGAAATGGTGTTACAAATACAAATACTATGACGTTTATACAGTCAGTACTTCCAATGCTTGATGAGTTAAGTTATGTGGAAAGATATGCATTTTTCTCATTTAATGCAAGAAATAATAAGGCTGGTCTTTGGTATTATAGTACAGGAGCTTTAACCAAAGCAGGTGAGGCATACAGAGACTATGGAAATCCAACAAAGGAATACAAGGCAGGAAACCTTACAAATCCACATAAAAATGTTATAAAAACAGTTAAGAAACCTTCAAAGGCCACTGTAAAGCGATTACAAAACCTGAAAGGGAAAAAGATTAAAGTAACAGTAAAGAAAATGGCAAAAGTAGCAGGATATCAGATACGAATAGCGGAAAACAAGAAGTTTAACGGCTATTGGGGAAAGATTACAACAAAGACAACATATACTTTTAGAGGCTTGGACAAAAATACACGTTATTATGTAAAAGTAAGAGCTTACAGAAAAGATGGTAGAAAAAAACTTTACGGAGCGTGGAGCAATCCTAAGAAAATAAAGGTAAAAAAATAAAAAATTGGAAAAGGGTTATTTACAACCCTTTTCTTTTTTTTGTATAATGAATGTCTGTAAAAAGTTTTTAATAAAAATATTAATCAATGACAAAAATATTAAAAAGTATTTACATATATTAAATGAAAAAGAGAGAGTATATCAGTGAAAGAAAAAAAATCAGCCATAATTTTATTAATTGTAGTTTTAATAATTATAACTATTGGAGTGGTAATTTATAAAAATGTTCAGACAAAAAACAGAATAGAAACAATAAATAAAAACAAGATGACGTGGAAAAGTGAAGCAATTAAGTCACCTGAAAAAGGAAGTCTTCAGCCGGCCGGATATATTACAATTGACTGGAAATCAGCAGGAAACTTAGACCAAGTAGATAAATACGAAATATATGTTGATAATAAAAAACAGGGACAGGTAAAAGGTAATGTCACTACATTTGAATATTATACAACAAAGGTTTCAAAGCATGATGTTTATATAAAAGCATATTTAGAACATGGTAGCGAAATATATTCAGATATATTTTCGTTTTATGTTAACAAAAAAGGTTTTTGCATGAATAAATCAATGGCGGAACACGTAAATGCAGATGACTGGAATGTATCCTGGTATTACAATTGGACATTAACAAAACACAACTATACATCTTTCCAAAAGTTGCAGTTTGTACCAATGTTTTGGACCAGTGCACCTACAGATGCAGAAGAAGTAAAGGTATTACCACTAAGAGGCTACAAGTATGTTCTTCCATACAATGAACCTGACAGACCGGATCAGTCAGATATGTCTGTAGATGATGCCATAGAAGGTATGAAATCTTTACTAAATAAAGGTTTGTATGTGGGTACTCCGGCTACGTCAGTATGGCCATCAGCATCAGAAGAATGGTTCAAGCCATTTATGAAAAAAATGAAAGAAAATAAAATGGATACTGATTTTATTGTATTCCATCATTATTGGAACTGGCACACAAAAGAAGGAGCACAGGCATTTCTTGATATTGTGGATGAGGCTTGGAAGATGTATCATAAGCCAATATGGATTACTGAGTTTGCATTAAGTGGCGTACCTGCATGGACAAAACAGACAAGACAGTCGGCTATAGATTACATGAATATAGTTGTTCCTGAACTTGATAAAAGAGATTATGTTGAGAGGTATGCATGGTTTTCATTTGAACCTGAAAACTATCAAAACGGAGGTTCATCATTGCTTGATTCCTATACAGGAAAAATAACAGATTTGGGATACACATATCAAAAATTGGGAATACCTAAAGGTTATAATGAAAAGAATCAGGCATTACACCAAAAGAACAGCAAAAAAGATATTGTAAAATAGTGGAAAAAGGAATTTAACTGAATATAATAAACTATAAAAAGACTGTAAAATATCCAGGGTTACAGGTTGACACCATATAGTCACAGTGTTATTATAAATACAGTTAAATAATAGTAGAGGTTGCTCTGTTTATGAGTATAATATATGATGTCCCGGAGACAAATGATTATATTAAAAAGGAAACAGTGCCGAAGGGTAATTAACCGGAATATTTACTCTGGGCATATGGTTAATAGCCATATGACTGTCATCAAATAGATGAAGAGCTATTGATGGAGGGCTACTTATAAGTTCATATCAGATTCTTATAAGGAGCTTAGGTTTAAGCTCCTTTTACTATGCTTAACAAAATTTACATATTTTTTTAGGAGGAATTGTAAAATGGCAATTTTTACAGGTGCAGGTGTAGCTATTATCACACCATTTAATGAAGATGAAACTATCAACTTTGAAGAATTTGGAAAGATTATTGATGACCAGATTGCAAACAGCACAGATGCTATCATTGTATGTGGTACAACAGGAGAGTCATCAACAATGACTGATGAAGAGCACATTTCAGCTATAAAGTATTGTGTAGAAAAAGTTGCAGGAAGAGTTCCTGTTATAGCAGGTACAGGATCCAATTGTACAAGAGAGGCAATCAATATTTCAAAGCAGGCAGAGGCTGTTGGAGCCAATGGACTTCTTTGTGTTACACCATATTACAACAAGTGTACTCAGGAAGGTTTATATCAGTACTACAAGGCTATTTCTGATGCAGTAAATATTCCAATTATTATGTACAATGTTCCATCAAGAACAGGTACAACTATTCAGCCGGAGACAGCTGTTAGAATTGCAAAAGAAGTAAAAAATGTTGTTGCCATAAAAGAAGCATCAGGAAATATTTCAGCAGTAGCAAAATTGGCATCTATAGCAGATGGATGCATCGATATTTATTCAGGAAATGATGACCAGGTATTACCTATTCTTTCACTTGGAGGAAAGGGTGTTATCTCAGTTTGGTCACATGTTGCACCAAAGAAAGTTCATGATATGGTATATGCATATTTAGATGGTGATACAGCTACAGCTACAAAGTTACAGCTTGAAGCAATCAATGTAATTAATGCATTATTCTGTGAAGTAAATCCAATCCCTGTAAAGGCAGCTATGAACATGTTAGGTTACAAGGCAGGTTCATTGAGAGCACCACTTACAGAGCTTTCAGATGAACACAAGGAGTTGTTAAAGAAAGCATTAAAAGACTACGGAGTATTGTAATTATCATAAATAAAACGGTACGACAATAAGGCAGATATACAAAGGATATATTGCCCGGAATAATAATCTTTTTGCATATGCAAAAGGATTATAGGTAATGGAGGAAAATATGGTTAATGTAATAATGCATGGATGTAATGGAAAGATGGGGAGAGTCATTACAGACCTTGTAAGTAAAGATGAGAATGTACAGATTGTTGCAGGAATTGATGCATACACCGGTGTTGCAAACGAATATCCTGTATTTAAAACTATAAAAGACTGTGATGTAAAGGCAGATGCCATTATAGATTTTGCAGTTACAGCAGCAATTGATGATTTGCTTGATTATGCAGTTGACACAAAGACACCTGTTGTTGTATGTACTACAGGTTTATCAGCAGCACAGCTTGAAAAGGTAAATCAGGCAAGCAAAAGCGTAGCAGTGCTTCGCTCAGCAAATATGTCACTGGGTATCAATACATTAATGAAAATCTTAAAGATTGCTACAGATGTATTGGCAGACAGAGGATTTGATATTGAGATTGTTGAAAAACATCACAATCAGAAAGTAGATGCTCCAAGTGGTACAGCATTGGCATTGGCTGACTGCATCAATCAGGAGTTAAACAATCAGTATGACTATACTTACGACAGAAGTACAGTTAGAGAAAAAAGAAAGAAAAATGAAATCGGAATTTCAGCAGTACGTGGTGGTACAATTGTTGGTGAGCATGAAGTTATTTACGCAGGTACAGATGAAGTTATCGAGATAAAACATACAGCATATTCAAAGGCTATTTTTGCCAAAGGTGCCATAGATGCAGCCAAATTCCTTGCCGGAAAAGGTCCGGGAATGTACAACATGGCAGATGTAATTGATTAATTTTTAAATGTATAAAAAATAAAAAAATGAAAATAATAATCTCATAAAAGGTTTACAGCTTTTTAGCAAAACAGTATTTATGGAGGATTATTTTTATGAAACATTTAAAAAAATACTTACTAGTATTGACACTTATGCTATCTGTATTTACATTTGCTGCTTGTGGAAACAACAATGGCGAAGATGCCACATCTCAAACAACAAATAATGAGTCAACATCTCAGACAACAAACAATGAAAACAACACTAACAATGGTGGAGTAATTGAAGATGTTGGGGATGATATTGAAGATGGCGTAGATGATGTTATTGACGGTATTGACGGTAAAGATGAAAATGACAACAATACCAACAACAACACAAACAATAACAACAATACAACAAAGAACAATACAACAAAAAAGAACAACAAAAACCGTTAGACTTTTGTTGGCATATAAAAAGAAAAATACTTTTTTTAACAAAGCTACATTGGCAACAGTCATTGTAGCTTTTGTTAATTTAGACTATTTGAATATGTTGCAGTATAACTTTTACCATAACGTTTTCTGAGTAGTGTAATGTGGACTTTATCATAATGGTTTTTGCAGGATATAGTTCAACTTTTCTATGTTTAAACATATATTATTATGATAAAACAAATAAAAGGTAAATATGGCTTATAGAATAATAATTGATCCTGGACATGGTGGCTCTGATCCGGGAGCAACATATAATGGAAGACAGGAAAAAGATGATGCATTGAGTATTGCAATGACAGTGGGAGAGTTGCTAAAAAATGCAGGATATGATGTTGTTTACACAAGAACAACCGATGTGTACAATACACCTTTTGAGAAAGCAACCATAGGAAATGAGGCAAAGGGAGATTTGTTTGTGTCCTTCCATAGAAATTCATCACCTATGGCAAATATGTATAATGGCATCCAGACATTGGTATATAACGATTCAGGATTTAAAGGATTGCTGGCGAGAAATATTAATAAAAATCTGGCAGCGTTGGGATTTGAGGACAAAGGTATAGTGGAAAGACCAAATCTCGTAGTGCTAAAAAGGACAAAAATGCCTGCAGTTTTGCTGGAACTAGGATTTATAAATTCAGAAAAGGATAATGAAATCTTTGACACCAAATTTAATGAGATGGCACAGGCAATAGCTGATGGAATTATAGATACCCTAAATGACCAGGGAATACAGGCAAATGAAATCACTACTTATAGGGTACAGGTTGGTGCATTTAGAAATGGAATATTGGCAAATAACATGGCAAATGAGCTGGCCAACAGAGGCTATAAGGCAAAAGTAATCAATGAAGACTGCTTATACAAAGTGGTAGTAGGCAATTTTGAAAACTTAGATAATGCAGTGATAACAGAGCAAAAGCTACGAAGTGAGGGATACAACACATTTATTAGAACTTAAACCTGAAATATATCAATGTACACAAAAGAACTAAAAAGATATTTTGTGTACATTGATATTAAAATAATATAATGATACAATCATAAAGAATATTTTTAGAAAACACAGATGAGGTATTGATAGATGAACAATGGATTTATAAAAGTAGCGGCAGTTACACCAAAGATAAAAGTGGGAGACTGTCAGTACAATGCAAGAAAGATATGCACTCTGGCACAGGAGGCATATGAAAATGATGCACAGCTTGTTGTATTTCCGGAACTTTCCATTACAGGGTATACAGCCAGCGATTTATTTTGGCAGCAATTGTTAATTAAAGAATCATTAAAGGCTTTAACAGATATTATTGTACCATTTACTGAGGATAAAGATGTGGTGATGATAGTGGGTCTTCCTTTGATTTGTGGAGGCAAGCTTTATAATGTAGCTGCTGTAGTCAGCGAAGGTGAGATAAATGGTTTCGTGCCAAAATCATATATTCCAAATTATTCAGAGTTTTACGAAGCAAGACATTTTACATCAGGTATGGGAGTTAGCACATATGTGAATGTGAAATGTACAGAAAATGAAGATGAAGACGATATTATGGCTGCAGGTTCATTTATTATTAAGAATTTTAAACTGGATGATAGCAGTGAATATGATGATGAGTACGATGACGAATATGATGATGAAGAGGATGCTTTCGAATATGAAGTCCCTTTTGGAACAAATTTACTATTTAAAGTAAATAACATTGAAAACTTTACATTTGCAATAGAAATATGTGAGGATTTGTGGGTGCCAAATCCACCAAGCACAAATCATGCGTTAAAGGGAGCTACAGTTATAGCCAATTTATCTGCCAGTGATGAAACAGTAGGAAAGGACACATACAGGAAAAATCTTGTAGCAGGTCAGTCAGCAAGAAGTCTTTGCGCATATATTTACGCTGATGCAGGAGAAGGAGAATCTTCTACAGACTTGGTGTTCTCAGGACACAATATTATTGCTGAAGATGGAGCAGTTTTAAGTGAATCTGAAAAGTTTACCACAGGTATTACTTATGGTGAAATTGATTTGGACAAGATTGCATCTGAAAGAGCAAAGATGACTACATTTACCCCTTCCATTGTTGAAAATGAAGAATATGAAGAGATAGATATTGATATAGAACCAAAACAGTTTGATTTTTCAAGAAAAATTGATAACGCACCTTTTGTACCAAAGAATACATCTGAGAGAGAAAAAAGATGTGAAGAAATACTGATGATTCAGACAATGGGATTAAAAAAACGTTTGGAACATACCAATTGTAAAAATGCTGTTGTAGGTATTTCCGGTGGCCTTGATTCCACATTGGCGTTGCTTGTTACAGCAAGAGCCTTTGACAGTCTTGGAATTGACAGAAGTGGAATTATTGCAGTTACAATGCCGGGATTTGGTACAACAGACAGAACTTACAACAATGCATTGGAGATGATAAAGCAACTTGGCTGTCAGTTAAAAGAAGTCAATATTGCAGAGGCAGTAGAGCTTCACTTAAAACAAATAGGACATGATATCAACGTACACGATGTAACTTATGAAAACGCACAGGCACGTCAAAGGACATATCTTTTAATGGACTTTGCCAACGAATATAATGGTATGGTTATAGGAACCGGTGATATGTCAGAGCTTGCACTGGGCTGGGCTACTTACAACGGTGATCATATGTCCATGTACGGAGTTAATGCAGGGGTGCCAAAAACTTTGGTAAGACACTTGGTAAAATACTATGCCGATACTACAAAGGAAAAGGTTCTTTCCAAGGTATTGTATGATGTACTTGATACACCGGTCAGTCCTGAACTTTTGCCTCCAAAGGATGGCAAAATATCCCAAAAGACAGAAGATTTGGTGGGACCATATGAGTTACATGATTTTTATCTGTATTATATATTAAGATTTGGCTATGAGCCTAAAAAGGTATTTTTCCTTGCAAAAGAGGCTTTTAAGGGACAGTATGATGAAGAAGTTATATTAAAATGGTTAAAGACATTTTATCGAAGATTTTTCGCTCAACAGTTTAAGAGAAGCTGTCTTCCTGATGGACCAAAGGTAGGATCTGTTGCAGTGTCACCTAGAGGTGATTTGCGTATGCCTAGTGATGGTTGTGTTAGAGCATGGTTAGAACAGCTGGAACAGTTATAAATATTATTTAAAAGGGATGTAAAATGATATGCTCCTTATAGCGGATAAGATAAATAATCAAATCCGGTCTAAGGTTTATCAACACATCCCTTTTAAATTGCTCATTTTTTCCCTTTATCAATAGTATCTACAATGGCATCATAGAGCATTGTATATGTATATTGGCTATCCTTTGAAAATTTTATGTTTTCTGTAGACTGGGTGTCTACAATCTGATTGGCAATGTCTTCAAATGCAGGCAAGGCCAGTGGATACATAGTGGCGATAGTATCACTGACGTTATCAACAGTGATTGCATTAATATGGTCATTATCCAGTGTAACAGATATTTCCATAGGGTTTCCATTTAAAGTAACACTGGAGGTATACACTCCGGCTTCATATTTTCCGGCAGTAGTTTTATTTTCATTTTTTCCCTGGTTTTTATTACAAAACATAAATATCAAAGATATTATCAGTACAATACCAAGGAGTACAAATATTACGGTATATATTAGCTCCCTTAAATGAAAAACCATGAATTTCGGACTTTTTCCCATGACGACTCCTTATTAATTTTTGTTGTATATTTAAGTTTATTATCGGTATAGTGAAAGTATGAAAAAAGTTTGTTATAATAGAAACAATTAAGAAGAAGGGAAGTATATATTATTTTATGGCATTACAATTTATTTTTGGACCGGCAGGTGCAGGAAAAACACATAGATTAATAAAAGATATGATAGACAAATCCATGGAAATGGAGGACAAACACTTTGTAGCAGTTGTTCCTGAGCAGTATTCTATGGAGACTCAAAAGGAAATATTGGATATGCATCCAAATCACGGATGTTTTAACATTGAGGTAACAAGTCTTACAAGACTTGCATATGCTGTCTTTGAAGAACAGGGTGTTACAGATATTAATGTGATGGATGATTTGTCAAAAACTCTTGTTATTAGAAAAGTATTGGAAGAATGCAAGGATTCACTTTTGGTATATAAGGGAAAAACTTCCATGATGGGATTTACTGAAAAGGTAAAAACTGTTATTTCTGAATTTAGACAATACAATATAGGTCAGGAACAACTTGATAGCATATGCGAAAGCGTAGATGATTATCCTGTATTAAAAATGAAGTTTCAGGATTTGTCCATAATCAATGATGGTTTTAACAGATATATTAAAGACAAGGCAATAACCAGTGAGGATTTGCTTACATTACTCTGTGGCTATATTAATAAATCTGATTATATAAAAAATACTTATTTTTATTTTGACAGTTTTACAGGCTTTACACCGGTACAGTACAAAGTATTAGAGCAGATTATGAAATATTGCCCGGGGATGGAAATGACCATTACACTACCTGTAAGTCAGGTAGGCTTTAAAGGTTACAGCCCATATGAGTTGTTTTATTTAAGTAAAGAAACAGTAGTAAAATTAAGAGAAATCGCCATAAAAAACAGTATGGATATTTTAAAGGATAAGGTAATTGATTTTGATAAAGACATTGAGTATAAAGAAAAGTCAAGACTTGGAAGAATCAGTGAACCATTAAAATTTATAGAAAAAAATATATTTAGGGATGCAGTAAAGGAACATTACGAAAAGGAAAATGACAATGTACAGATTTGTGCTTTGAATAATCCAAAAAGTGAATGTGAATATGTGGCATCTACTATTGCAGGGCTTATAAAAAACGAAGGGTACAGATTCAATGATTTTGCAGTTATTGCAGCAGATATTGAAGGATATCACAAATATATCAGTCAGGCATTTGAAATGTATGAAATTCCATGTTTTATAGATCACAAAGAAGATGTTTTGTCAAATAAGTATGTAGACGGAATTTTGGCAGCCATTGATGTAATAAACAAAAACTTTTCCATTCAGTCAGTTATGAGATTTTTGCGGCAGAATTTTATGGACATAGACAGGGAAGAATGCGATATTTTTGAAAATTATATTTTAAAATCAAACAGAAGAGGTTATAGCAGTTACACAAAACAGTGGGAAGTAACATACAAATTTATGGAAGAAAATCACATCAACATTGTAAATGATGTAAGAAACAAAATTGTAGATGGATTTAAGGATTTTAAAGCAGAATTTACAAAAAAGGGTGCAACTGTTTATGACAAAACAAAAGCTGTATTTATGTTTATGGAAAAACATAATGTCCAGGAAAAAATTAATCAGGACATAAAACAGTTTGAGCAAATGAAAATGGAAGTCGCAGTAAAAGAGTACAGCCAGATAATGGAAGCTGTAATAGCCGTTTTGGACAGGCTGGTATCTTTAATGTCAGATGAAATTATTTCAAACAAGGAATATGCCGATATTTTAGAGGCAGGATTTGCACAAATTAAAATTGGTATTATACCACCGGGCATTGACACTGTTATGGTGGGAAATATTGAAAGAACCAGACTTAAGGATACAAAGAAAATTTTGTTTTTTGTAGGAATTAATGATGGCATTGTGCCAAATACTTCAAGTGGTGGAGGCATTATTACCGATAGTGAAAGAGATATTTTAAAAGAAAATGAATATGTTCTTGCACCAACTACAAGAGATAATATTTTTAAACAAAGAATTTATTTGTATTCACTTTTCGCAAAACCGCTTGAAAAAATAGTGATGTGCTACAGCAATACAGGAACTGATGGACGAACCATTAGAAAATCATATGTTATCGGTGTGATACAGAATCTTTTTCCAAATCTGAGAATAAAAAACATTAATCAGATTGAGATTAAGCCGGAGGAAATAACAAACAAAAATGTAGCCCTGCAGTATTTGGCAGAGAGTATAAACAACTACCGCATAAATGATAATGAATCAGACTTTTCATCATATTTAAGTTCTATTTTGTTTCATGATAATGACACTGAAAAATATATGTACATGATATTGGATGGTGGCTTTTATAATAGCAATACTATACGTTCAATTGAAAATTATGCAAGACAACTTTATGGTATTCCGGGAAACATTGGTATAACAAGACTGGAAGCTTATGCAAAGTGCGCGTATTCACAGTTTCTGGCATATGGTTTGAAACTTCAGGAAAGAGAGCAGTTTTCAATACAGGCATATGACATTGGAAATTTGTTTCATCAGTCTATTCAAAAGTTTTTCAAAACTGTAAATGACCGTAAGATAAGTTGGAAAGATATTACTGATGCCCAAAATCAGGAAATAATAAATCAGGCTGTAGATGAAGTCCTTGAAGGCTATGAAAATGAAGCATTGGAAGGTTCTGCAAGAAATGTATTTATAACAAATCAGGTAAAAGAAATTTCACAGAAAACAGCCAAGGTTCTTGTAAGTCACATAAAGTCAGGAAAGTTTAAACCGGCAGAGTACGAAATACCACTAAAGCATGGTGTGGTTGACCGAATAGATACTTATGAAACTGATGACAAAATGTATGTAAAGGTTATTGATTACAAATCAGGAAATGTGATTTTTGATATTACAAAAGCATATTATGGCATTCAGATGCAGCTACTTGTATATATAAACGATGCAGTTGATTTTGAACAGAAAAAAACTAAAAAAAAGGTTCTTCCGGCAGCAGGACTTTATTTTAATATAAAGGATCCTTATGTGAATATTCAAAATGCCCATGACATTGTAAAAAATTACAGGGATGTGCATAAGGATAATGATGAATCTGATAGTGAAATAATAAAAAATGCTGTATTTAATACACAGTTGGCTGAATATCAGATGACAGGAATAGTCAGCAATGAAAATGAAATCGTAACAGCGGTGGATTCAGCCCTTGAAGACAGCAAAAAGTCTCAAGTTGTAAAACTTACAAGAAAAAATGACGGTACACTGGATTCAAACAGTCAGGTGTTAGATCAGGACACATATATGAGATTTATAAAACATGTGTCAAAAAAAGCAGAGCAGTTAAAGGATCAGCTTTTTAACGGAGAAATAGATGTTAATCCTATAGAGGGAGCATGTACTTATTGTGCATACAAAGATATATGCAAATTTGACCCATCATTAGGCGATGAGTACAGAAATCTTGAAAATGTAACATACAAAAACATAAATGATTTTTTACAGGAGCAATAAATGAAGTGGACTGATAAACAAAAACAGGTAATTGATACAAGAGATAGAAATATATTAGTTTCAGCAGCGGCAGGTTCCGGAAAGACTGCCGTACTTGTTGAGCGTATAATCAGCATGATTACAGATGAAAGTTTAGGCATAAATGTTGATGAACTTTTAGTTGTTACGTTTACAAGGGCAGCAGCTGCTGAAATGAAGGAACGACTAAGAGAACGTTTGGAAGAAATGCAAAAAGAAAGCAATAATGAAAATATTGTAAGACAGCTTGCATTGCTTAACAACGCAACAATTACAACAATTGACAGTTTTTGTGCAAAAATAGTAAAAGAAAACTTTGATAAGGTAGATTTGGACCCCGGTTACAGATTGGCTGAGGAAGTAGAAATAGACTTAATTAAAAATGACATTTTGCAGGAACTGTTGGAAGAATATTATCAGGAAGGAAAAAAGGAATTTACAGAACTTGCAAAAAAATATTCCAGCGGAAAAGTGTACGACAATATATTTATGCTGGTGGACCTTCTTTATAGAAAAGCAAAAGGTGAGGTGGCACCGGAAAAATGGGTGGCATCATTAGAGCATAATTATGATTTTAGCAGTTTGGAAGAAATGCTTAAAAGTTCTGTTTGTACAGAAATTCATAACTTTTGTAATGAAAGATTTTTGCAGTGTGAGAAATATCTTAACAAAGCAAAGGAAATAGCATCAGAAGATAAAGAGGTTGTGGACCTTATTCAAAATGCAGATGAATTTCTTGTAGAGCTTTCAGAAATTACCGGACAGAAGGATTATGAAAGTCTTTACAAAAAAATGATTAAGTTAACCCTTCCACAACTGTCAAGAAAAAGAAAAGGTGATGGCGAAATACGTCAGAAAGCAAAAGCCTATATTGTATTTGCAAGGGACGCTTTAAAGGATATTAAGGAAACATATTTTAACGAGCCACTTGAGGAAATGTACAACAATGCATTGAACTGTAAAGATACAGTACATATGTTATCTGAAATAACCCTAAATCTTATGGAAAGATTTAAGCAGGAGAAAAATGAAAAGAAGATTGCAGATTTTGATGACATTTCCCATATGGCATTAAATATTTTAAATGACATTGACGATGAAGGAAACGTTTATCCTACAAAAACGGCAAGACATATTGCAAAGAACTTCAAAGAAATAATGATAGATGAATATCAGGACAGTAACTTTGTTCAGGAAGCAATACTTACCAGTGTGGCAAATGGTAGAGGTGTAGGCAACATGTTTATGGTAGGTGATGTAAAGCAAAGTATTTATCGTTTCAGAAATGCAAAACCAAAGTTGTTTTTAGACAAGTACAATTTGTACAAAGAAGATGTTAATGCTCCTGACTGTAAAATTATTCTTGAGAAGAATTTTAGAAGCCGAAGAGAAGTAATTGACAGTGCCAATTTTTTATTTGAACATATAATGTCAAAAGAACTTGGAGGAATAGATTATAAGGATGGAAACAGACTTACATTCGGTGCAGATTATTATAGTGAACTTCCAAAAGGTCAGAGCAACAAAACAGAATTTATTGCAATAGAGTCAAAGGATAAAGAAAAAGAAGCATCTTATGTAGCTTCAAAGATAAGAGAAATAACAGACCCTAAAACAGGTATGAAGGTTCAGGGAAAAGATGGCAAAATGAGAAATCTTATGTACAAAGATATTGCTATTTTACTTCGTGGAATAAAAGGCAATGCCCCAATATACATGGAGCAGCTTATGAATAAAGGAATACCTGCATTTGCCGAGTCAAAAACAGGATACTTTGATTCAATGGAAATAAGCACAATTATGAATATGCTTACAATTATTGACAATCCAAGACAGGATATTCCACTGGTAGCTGTTTTGACTTCTCCAATGTACAAGTTTACGGATTATGAACTTGCAAAAATAAAGGCAGAAAATACGTATATTTCTTTTTATGACTGTATTTATGGATATATTGACAATGGAAGTGATATGGATCTTAAGTATAAGATTGTAGAGTTTGTAAATGACTTAAAAGAATTTAGAGATATCAATTACAAAAATTCAGTTTACAATATTATCAATGAGGTTATTACAAAGACCGGTTTTATTTACTATGTATCGGCTTTAAGTAATGGCAAAAAAAGAGTGTTAAACATTGAAAACTTAAAAGAAAAAGCTCTGAACTATGAAAAAACAAGCTATAGAGGACTGTACAATTTTGTAAGATACATCGAGAAAATGAAAGAGTTAGACAAGGACGAGGGAGATGCAGTTGTAACAGGCGAAAATGACAATATTGTTAGAATTTCTACTATTCATAAAAGTAAGGGATTACAGTATCCTGTTGTATTTGTATGTGATACAAACAGCAGATTTATGAATGACAGAGATCCTATAAACATTACAGATGATGGGAAAATAGGGCTTGATGCAATTTATCCGGATACAAAGATTATTGTTACACCTACTTACAGAAGTTATATTAAAAATATCAATGACGAAGAAAACATAGCTGAGCATTTAAGAATACTATATGTTGCACTTACAAGAGCACAGGAAAAACTGTTTATAACAGGAAGGGTGTCCAATATGGAAAAATACAATAAGGAGTGTAGCGTATATGAAAGTCAGTCAGGTGACATTGTTTCATATCAACAACTTATGAGCAATTCGTCATTTTTTAAATGGATGCAGATGGTTTTCTCAAGACCAAATGATGTGGTTGAATTAAAAGAAGTGTTAGAAGATGATATTGATTTAAGTGAAATTACATTTTCGGCAAAGGAAGAACTGAAAAAGATGCAATTGTCCAAATGGGACACTACAGTGGTACCTAAAGAAGTATATGAAAAAATAGTTAACAACTTTAATTTTGAATATCCATACAAAGATGAAATAACGCTTTGTGCAAAGGCAAGTGTAACCGAATTAAAAAAACAAAGTATGGAGGATGAAGAGGCAGAGAAGTTAATTAAATCAAAGCATAGTGAAACAGAAAAGCATCTTACACCTGCATTTTTATCAGAGGAAAAAATAACTACGCTGGTTGGTGCAAAACGTGGTACGGCATATCATAGAGTGTTTGAGTTGCTTAATATGGACTTGGAAAAATATGACGAAAAAACTATTAAGGAGTTTATGAATAATATACTGTCAGAAAAACTCATTACCAAAGAACAGGTAGATTGTATAAATATAAAAGACATTGAAATATTTACTAATAGCAATGTTTTTGCTAGAATGAAGAAAGCATACCAAAACAGTATGCTTTATAGAGAAAGACAGTTTCTGTTGGGAGTACCGGTAAAAGAAATACGTAAGCAGTACGATTCAGATGAAACAATGGTTATACAGGGTATTATTGACGTATGCTTTGTAGAAGATGACAAATATGTCATACTAGATTACAAAACTGACAAAGTAGAGTCCATGGAGCAGTTAAGGGATTTGTACAAAACCCAGTTGGAATGTTATAAACTGGCACTTGAAAAAATTACAAAAAAAGAAGTATCAGAAATGATTATTTATTCGGTAACACTGGGGCAGGAAATGTCAATTTAAATATGGATGTGGGCAGGCCTTATTGTAATTTAAGGTATTAACCATACATTGCAACAGAAAGGAAAACATTAGCAAATGATTATTCCACAGTATATAAAATCGGGTGATACTATTGGAGTTACAGCAACTTCAGCAGGTATTACTGATTTGTTAAAGACAAAAAGAGTAAAAAATGCTTTACACAATTTTGAAAATAGAGGATATAAGACAATTTGCACTGACAATTTATTTAACTGTGACAACAGAGGTTGTAGCGCTACAGGACAGGAACGTGGCAGACAGTTTAATGAACTTATTAAAAATGACAGTGTAAGTGCTATTATTTCAGCAGCAGGTGGAGATTATCTTATGGAAATGCTTGAATATGTTGATTTTGATGCCATCAAAGCCAATCCAAAGTGGTTTCAGGGATTTTCTGATAATACAGGACTTGTTTATCCTATTGTAACAAAATGCGATGTGGCAGCAGTATATGGATGCCATATTGGAGATTTTGGTATGGAGCCATGGCAAAAGCCGGTAAATGATGCCATAGGTATACTTGAAGGCAAAGTTAAAACATTACAGTCTTATGAGTATTTTGAGTCAGAGAGACATGAATATATCACAGGCTATGAGGGATACTATAATGATGAGCCTGTAAAATGGGTTAACGGACGCGGAGAGGAATCAATAGAAATATCAGGAAGACTTCTTGGTGGATGTTTGGATGTTATTGCATTTTTGATTGGAACTGATTTTGATAATACAGAACAGTTTGTAGAAAAATACAAGGACGATGGAATTATCTGGAACCTTGAAAGTTTTAACATGGAAGATGTGGTGTTGATTACACATTTATGGCAGATGAAGCAACGTGGATATTTTAAAACAGCAAAAGGCTTTGTATTTGGAAGACCACTTATGTACAATTCATGGATTAATCAGTCATATCAGGATGCCATTATGTCTATATTGGGCGATTTGGATGTGCCTGTAATATTTGACGCAGACAT
>URQO01000024.1 GCA_900550135.1 uncultured Eubacterium sp. | reverse complement strand
GGGAAGGCATACCCAGAAAGGCTCGATATAATCCAGATTTTCCTCAAACATTTTGGTGACATATTCGGTTGTATACGAATACTGAGCTTCAAAATCCTGATGAAATACCCCGATGGGTTTACTTGGGTAGTATTTTTTTTGGAAATCCAGAGTTAAGTTTAAGAGAAGACCGCTATCTTTCCCACCGGAAAACGAGACAAAAATATTATCAAATTCTGTAAAAATAAAGTGCATCCGCTGCTGAAAGGCTTCATATACGTTTTGCGTTAGGTACTGCCGTGTCATACAATCATAACCTTTTCTATTCCAGAGACAGGAAAAATCATCCAGTTTATGTTGCAGTTTATTGTATCACACTTTGTCGAATTGTGAAATATATTGTCGAAAAGTATTTTAAGAAATTTAATGTCGCCCAGACAAGCTATCTGGAATGCCTGCTTGGACGAGTATGCCAATGGGTATTTTTGATGCAAAATCAATTGAATTTGATAAATTAGAAACTGAACCACCTCTTAATACTTCAAGTTCTCTTGGAAAAGGTTTTGCAGCCAGTGGTGGTGTTGCTGCTGCCGTAGTTAATGCCATCAATTGTCTTGAACCTGATATGGATGTTAAGACTGTTAAGGCTGAAGGACTTAAAGAATGTAAAACTATGCTTGCCAAAGCAAAAGCAGGTATGTATGATGGTTATCTTTTGGAAGGTATGGCATGTCCCGGTGGATGTATGGGCGGTGCCGGAGTATTGGCAGATGTAAGAAAAGCAACTATTGGTCTTGAACAACAAAAGAAAACTTCTCAATTTGAGAAGCCATCACGTTCAGATTTTCTTAAATATCTCCATCTTATCACAAAGGAGGATTTATATAAAAATGAAAACCAAGACTAAAGCTATTACCGTTACTGCGGTTATGGTTGCACTATGTATTGTAGTTCAATTGTTCAAATTTCCTATTGCAATACCATACACAGGTGCTTTAATAAACGCAATTATAATTATTGATACACTATATTGCGGATTGTTAAGTGGTGTAATTGTTTCAATTATTGCACCTATTACATCATTTATTATTACACAGCCTGCTGTTATATCGACTGTTCCTCTTATATTGCCTTTTATTATGCTTGGCAATATTGTTATTGTTCTTTTTGCATGGTTTGTAAGAGGCAAAAAATTGGAACTTAATATTCTTCCAATAAGTTTAGTTGCCGGTTCATTTGCAAAGGCCGGTGTTATGTATTTAACAATTGTCAAATGGGTTCTTCCAACTTTTGGTACCGGTCTTAAACCGGTAGCTGTTAAAATAGCATCTGTTACATATTCTACAACTCAGGTTTACGCTGCTTTACTTGGCACAGCACTTGTGTGTATTATATGGCCGGTGTTAAGAATTGCAATTAAAAAGATTAGATAATATCAAATTTAATAATTATTGTTCTATAAAAAAGATTCTAAACTTTTTTGAATCTGTCTCTAAACTGTAATATTATTTACATTTGTTGTTTAGATACTGATTCATAAAGTTTAGAATCTTTTATTTGTATAAAATTAATATATTAATTTATAATCCTAATGCATTAATAAGTAATGCCCATGCTAATCCATAATAAGTAACAGCGGCAACCAAATCGTTGATTGTAGAAATAAGTGGTCCTGATGCAACTGCCGGATCAAATCCTATTTTGTCTAATATAATTGGAATAATTGTTCCAACAAAACTTGATATAAGCATGGCAAGCGCCAATGCTCCACCAATACAACCTGATATGGCAAATGCATTTCCTATCGCCTGTCCTCTTGCAAGCCAAATAAATAACCCTGTAAATACAACTGATATTCCACCTACAATAAGACCATTACAAAGACCTACTCTTATTTCTTTAAACACATAACCAACCATCTCTTTAAATGACAGTTCTTCATCCATTAATACTCTGATAGTAACGGCAAGTGACTGTGTTCCTACATTTCCTGACATACCAAGTATAACCGATTGGAAGGTAACGATAATAGGAAGTCCTACAATAACTGTCTCAAACATATTTATAACAGATGATACTACCATACCAAGCATTAACAATACTAAAAGCCATGGTACTCTTTTCTTAAGACTTTGTCCTAATGGTTCTTCTAATTCTTCTTCAGCGGCAAGACCGGCCAACTTAGCATAATCTTCACCCATCTCTTCATCTACCACTTCAACCAAATCCTGTGAAGTAATAACACCTAAGATGTGCATATCTTTGTCAAGTACCGGAATTGAGTCCTCTGAATAATCCTTCAATTCTTCGATACAGTCATCTACTGTCTCGTGGTCATGTACATATGGATATGATGTTGTAACCAGCGATTCAAGTTCCACGTAATCTCTTGCTACAATCAAATCCTTTAAATCAATGGCACCATAAAATGTTCCATCTTCTTTTTTGACATATAATGTCATAATATTGTCATTGTCCGCTGCTTGTTCCACAAGTCTCTTCATTGCCTGTCTGATAGTCAAATCAAGAGTAAGACTAACATAGTTGGTAGTCATTTTGCTACCAATCTCGTCTTCACTGTAAGACTGAATCAAATCAATATCTTTTTTGGCTTCTTCGTCAATTAATTCAATCAGCTCATTACTTGTGTCATCCTCTAACTCTTCAAGGATATCAACAGCATCATCAGCCTCCATGCTCCCCAAAATATTGGCAGCAACTTTTGGCTCTAACTCTTCAATATACTCTGCCGGATCATCTATATATGAAAAAATATCAGATACTTTGTCCACACCTAATATAGCATAAAGTCTGCGTCTCTCTTCTTTGTCTAAATACTCTAATGCTGATGCAATATCATTTTCATGGTAATCATCCAACATTTCAAGCTTTTTACTAACCGGCTTATCGCTTCTTATTATCTTGATAAGTTCTTCTTCATAGTTTGCCTTTTCAGGAATTTCATGCTCTGTTTCTTCTGAAATTTCTTCAGTGTCTACTTCTTTTTCTAATTCCTTTTCTTCCACTTGCATATACCTCCTGTTTTATTTGTGTATATGTGGGAAGTCCTTCTATTTATATTGAAAACGAAACGGATGGTATGCATCAGTATCGTCTAAAATATATTCTTTAGTCAGACTTCGCCCATTACTGTCACAACTATCCATTTAGTTCTCCTTTCCTTTACTTCTAATACACAATAATGCTACCCTTTGTGTCAACTGACAAGTTAGCGAAAGCACGCTCCCGCTGCCAAACGCTGGTAGCGGTTCTATTAAGCCAGCTACGCTGCCTTAATGAACCGACCGCGTTAGAAGCACTTTCGCTTAACCTTGTCAGTTGCCACAAATAGTATATTTATTGTGATATGTCAATAAATATTGGCATAATAAAGACTTATGGCATAACCATAAGCCCTATTAATAATGTAACATTTATACATGTAAAATTCAACAAAGAATTTTAAGTACCACATAATTTATCGATATTTTAGATTAGTATATATTTGCTATATAGTTATAGTCTAATCCAATGTGTAATTACGTTTTATGTCAAATGTGATGTTTAGTCAACTACATGGACTTTTATCATATTTGTTGTTCCTGACTTTCCAAGTGGAACACCTGATGTTATGACTACAACATCACCTTTCTCCACCAGTTTTTTATTTTTTGCTACTTCTACAGCATAGTCAAATAATTCCAAAACATGGGCTTTTTCCTTAATAAGTACAGGTGAAACTCCCCATGACATATTTAACTGTCTGACTACTTTTTCTTCTGTACTGCCGGCTATAATCATACAGTCCGGTCTGTACTTTGATATCATTCTTGCAGAACGTCCTGACTTTGTTACTGTTAGAATTGATTTTGATTCTAAGTCATAGGCTGTCATACATGTTGCATGACATACAGCTTCCGTAATATCACTTCTGTAATCCTTGTGATTATTTAAAAATCTCTGTTTGTAATTGATATCCATTTCTGTTCTTTCAGCAATTTTTGACATTGTTGTAAGAGCTTCAACAGGATATTTACCTGCTGCTGTTTCTCCTGATAACATAATGGCACTTGTTCCATCATAAATGGCATTTGCCACATCTGTTACCTCTGCTCTTGTAGGTCGTGGATTGTTCATCATAGAATCCAGCATCTGTGTTGCAGTAATAACCTGCTTTCCTGCTTTATAAACTTTTTTGATAATCATCTTCTGAATAATAGGAACCTCTTCCTCCGGAAGTTCTACTCCCATATCTCCTCTTGCCACCATAATGGCGTCTGCCTCGTCAATAATAGCATCTACATTTAAAATTCCTTCGCTATTTTCAATCTTTGCAATAATGTTGATATCTTTTCCACCATTTTCATCTAATACTTTTCTAACCTGTTTTATGTCATCAGCAGTTCTGACAAATGATGCCGCTACATAATCAATATCCTGTTCAATACCAAAAATAATATCACTTTCGTCCTGTTTGCTCATATATTCCAAATTGATGTGGATATCAGGTACATTAACTCCTTTGTGATTCGATATTTTTCCGTCATTTTTTACACGACAAACAATATCTGTACCATCTATTTTTTCAACTTCCATTTTTACAAGCCCGTCATCAATTAAAATAACTGAACCTACCTGAACATCTTTGTACAAATCAGGATATGTTACTCCTACTCTTTCCTGATTTCCCAATATATTTTTATCTGCCATCAATGTAAATTGCTGACCTGTTTTTACTTCTATTTTGTCATTTTCAAAATTGCCTGTTCGTATTTCAGGACCCTTTGTGTCAAGTAACAACGCCACCGGCTTGTCACACTTTGTTCTCAGTTTCTTTACCTTGTCCATACGTCCTTTATGTTCCTCATGACTTCCATGCGAGAAATTGCATCTTGCCACATTCATGCCATTGTTGATTAATTGTTCCAATACTTTTTCATCATCTGTTGATGGTCCTAATGTACATACAATTTTTGTTTTTCTCATATTACCATATGGCGAGCTTTCGCCATTCTCTCCTTTCAGCATAACTTTATCATATTTTTCCACTGATAATATAGCAGTGTTTTTAATAATACACAAGTTAAATTGTTGTTAAAACATTCTAATAATTATTGTATGTTTTTTTCAAAAAATTATAAAGTTTCAGGTATGTAAAACTTTACTTTTGCAGAACTTTCATTATTCATAATAATTTAACAGGCTTACAACTAATCTTATCTACATTTCCAAAATCAGCTTTTTAGATTTTGATTTTGCAGAAACTTTTTATTTGATTAGCTGTAAGCCTGTTTTGTTATTCTAGTTATTTTCTAATTATTTTTTAATTCTTTTTGCTTTTGTCCACTTGCCATATGAACGTTTCTTATTAACAACTCTAAATGCTCTTGCCTTAACATAAAGTTTCTTAGCTTTTCTTAATTTCTTATTTGAAATAGCAAGTTTGTAAACTTTTCTGTTCTTCTTAACTGTTCTTGTTATTGTTACTTTCTTTTTAAATTTCTTTGATGTTGAAATCTTAATCTGGTAACCTGTGTTTTTGCTAATTTTCTTAAATGTAAGTTTAACTTTCTTCCTAGAAACTTTCTTTGCTTTTACAATCTTAGCCTTACCTACTTTAACTTTTGTAGTTTTGTTTCCTTTAGTTGTTGTGACTTTTTCAGTAGTTGTATCTGAGTCATCCTTTGTTGCCGGTGTTGGACAAATTGTTGGAGTTGATGTTTCTTCCAGTGTTGTTTCATCACTTCCGGTTGTTGTAACACTTGGTGTTGTTGTAACCTTAGGAGTTGTTGTCTCACCCGGTTTATCAGACTTGGTTGTTGTTTCTTTTGTTTCTGTTACTTTTACAGTCGATGATACTCCCTCTGATTCCTTTCCATTCAATACAGCTTTTACAGTAACTGTATGCTTGCCTTGTGCAACATCATTAATTGTGTATGTTCCATCTGCAACTGATGCTATTTTAAGGATATCATCTACATAAATGTTGTATACTTGACCTTTTTCAATCTGAGTCTGTGTTGATCTGAACGTAACAGAAATTGCATTGTCTGTTGGTACTCCAACAACAAGCCCAATAGGATTTGTAGGAGCATTTGGATCCACTGTTGTTTCCTCCTGCTCACCTTCATAATCTGATAAATCAGGAACTTCTGATGGATTTCCATATTTTACAAGTACATATACCTGCTTGTCCCCACTTACCAACTTGATAGTGTTATATGTATCAGCTTTAAGTGCTCCCTTAACAGAGAATTTATACACACCTGTTAAAGATGAACTTGTAGTTCTGTTAAGATATGCCTGAGTATTGTCAGCTGTATATGTTCCCTGATATTCCATATAGAATGTATCATTTGCATCTAATAATTTAATTGTTGCACCAAAGTCATTTCTCAATATTCTATATGAAATGCTAACTCCATTTGACATACCAAGTGATGTATAATTGCTGTCATCCTGATATGCATTTGTTGTCTGTACTTCTGTTATATCATAATAGAGTTTTAATACAAGTGAACCATCCTGTTCAACAGTTCCAGTCTTTATTGTTCCCTCTACTGACTCATTTAATTTATAACCTGGATAATCTTTTGCTGTTGCAGTTACTTCACTACCGATTTTAGCTGATTTTTTCTCTGTATTTACAAGATTATATCCACCCTTACCATCTGATAAATAATGTTCTACCTTGTATGTTGACTTTGTAGAAACTTCACCGTCACTTGTTGTTGTCATTCCCTTTGGTTTGGCTGTAATTTCTGTTCCGTCTGAGAATATTACTTTTTCAGCTGTGTCTGCTGCATTATAAGCAACATATGTCATATCTCCATATTCATTTTTAAACGCTACTGCCAATGGATTGTCACTTGTAACTGTCACATCAGGGGTACCATTTTTTTCCATTGCCATAATCCAATGATATGCATGTGCCTTTGACTCTCCTGCTTCCGGATCACACTGATCATCAAAATATTCTTTTGCTAATTCAGTATCTGCCATTGCAAGGTATTCGCTCCAGATTTCATTCCAACGTTTCGTGTTTTTTTCATTAATACCTGCGTAATTCTTTTCATTGCGCTCTGCTGTTTTCCAGTTGGTAAGAATAAAGTCTTTATTGGCTGCTGCATAAAAAGATGCTGCGGTCATTGGTAAAATATTAATACCTTGAACCTGAAGTGGTTCATCTGTCCACCATGCTGCATAAGTATATTTGCCTCCCCACACCATGGATGCCTGACTATACTTTGCGTTCTCTCCTTTTCCTTCTGTGTACTTTTCATCTAAAATATCACCATCAATATCAAACCAATAACAGTTTACTGCTGATACCTCTGTTGCATATAAATACATACCAAGAGATGTTAACTCTTTATTACCTGTAGCCTGACCATATAAAACAAGTCCTGCCCATGCATTAATTGCTTCTGAACTTGATTCCTGATTGTTACCATCACCAAAGTTGGCATGTCCTGATGCCCATGAATGTCCTTCATATGTTGAGAAATATCTTAAGAAAGGATATCTGGAATTCGGATTATTTTCTTCATATGTAGCAAAATCTCCAATTAATTCATTGATAACATTTTCATATTTCTTTATAAATTCAGGGTCTCTCATAGCAACCTGTGCTGAGGCATTAACAAAGTATCCATAATGGAAATGATGATCTGTCATACCATCAACAGTATAGTATGCCTGTGGAAATCCAAACAAACTTCCTACTTCATTATCATAGTAGAAATATCTGTCATTTTCAGTGCCATCTGCTGTATACCAGTCTGCAAGTTCATTTTCAATGCCCTTTAACAGTTTGTTTGCTGCATCTGTATCTCCACATTCCTCTGCTGCTTCCATAACCTGTACTGCTCTGTTTAACTTCTTTCCTGTGTCATATGTGTTTACATTATATTTTTCTTTTGTAAGCTGACCATCATCTGTTGGTCCATATTTTTCCATAAATTCATCTACATAGCCCTGCAAAGTAGCCTTGTCTAATTCATCAATGCTTGGAAGTGATGGCAAAATACCTGTACACTGTAATGTTGTTTCATATGCATCACCAATTAAATATTTCATAGTTCCACGTATTGTTCTGGCAGTATAATCCATGTATTTGTATCCACTCATGTGTTTGTACTGATGTGGCAAAATACCCATAACAGTGCCATCTGCCGTGCTTTCAGCTTTTTTGTCAATTGTGTACTTATATGTTGTTTTTATTTCTGAACCCTTCTGTGTAAATGATGTTTTTGTGTCAGTAATAAAATTGTATGCATATGGTGCTAACTCATCTTTAATATTTTGAGCATCTGCATCTTTATGACCACTTGATTCCATTAACCATGCAAGAGACATATATGGTCGATCAGCAGGTAATGTAAATGTTAAATCTCCCATTCTGTTGTCTGCATATTTTGCTGTTGCGTCGGCTTTTGATACTTTTGTACCTTCTGGAAGATATACTGCGTAGTAGTCATAGTCGCCGTAGCCTGAAATCAAATCTGCATTGTCATAAACTCTGATAATAAACTGATTTGAATCTTCTAAAGTTGTACCATTGTAGTAAACTACATCACTTGGAAGTGATCTTGGTCTTTGAAGTGTAATAGTATTGCCACCTGATACCTGAAAATATGCATATGGACTTCCCTGTACCATAGTTGTTTTTAAATACTGTGATGAATCTGATGGATTTTCCATCACTACATCTGTAAGCCATTCATCTGACTTGTCAACCTTTGTACTTGCAAAACTATAACCTGTGCCAACAATGAAATCAGACATTGTTCCCTGATTGTTCATTGCCATTGTCAAGGTCTGGGTATAAGTATCCTTTATCAGCAATGTTGAAGGTTTTGATACATACATACCATTTGCATTGCCACAATATGCCATAGGAATAGCATATACACAGTCGCCAAATGCTGATGTTGAATAGTTCCATAACATTGATGACGAGAATCCTCCTACATCAATTGCATTTGTATTTGTATCGTAATTATCAGTTGTAAATCTGTATTTTCCTTGATTTTTCTTTGTAGGTAACTTGTCCAATAACATCTTATTTGTCTGAACAACGTCTTTATTTCCGTCCCAATAAGACCATGTTCCCGTCACCTCATTAGCAAGACTTCCCAATTGTTCTGCCTTAACTTCTTTAGCATTTTCAGGTCTGGTGATAGGTGTTGCTACCATAGTTACCATAAGCAAAACTGCCACGGACTTTTTCAAAATACCTTTCATTTTTGTCTCCTTTCAAAGAGTTTTTTCTAATTTTTCGAGCCTACTTTAATTCGAATATAGCATAGTAACCTGATAGTGTAAATGTGATTTTTTTGCGAAAACGTTTTTATTTTTTATTTAATTCTTCACTATTTTTAACATCTTTTTTGTATCATTTTGTTTATTTCATAAAAACTTTTTTTCAAAAATATCCTTGCCTCAAAAAATCCTCTCTGCTTTTTTATGGCAGAGAGGATTTTTTTACTTTTTATATTTTTTATTGATTGTTATGTTTCTTTACTATAAATTTGTATGCAGCAGTTCCTATTGCACTAATTACCATAATCACAAGAAATACAGCAACTGCTAAAGTATACTGGCCTTTACCAAGTGCGTGTCCACCTGCTGCTGAAACAATAATTGCAGGTATTCTTGCAACTGTTGAAATCACCAGCCATCTTGACAATTTTATATTTGTAAGTCCCATAAAATATGAAATCAAATCTTTAGGCATACCCGGTATTAAAAATATAATAAAAGCTAATATATCACGTTTTTTTTCATCCTGTAAAAATCTAAGATTCTGTATTTTTTCTATTTGAAAAAATGCCTCAATAAACTTTACACCAAAAGCCTTTACAAGCCAGAATACCAATGCACAACCTATAATGGAACCAATGGTGCAGAAGATAGTTGCCTCTACTACGCCAAAAGCATAGCCAGCTCCAAGTTCCATGGCTCCTCCGGGAATAATTGCCACTACAATCTGCAAGACCATAGCACCAACACATACCAGTCCGCCCCACATTCCAAAACTTTGTACCCATTTTTGAAACAGTTCCGGTTGTTTAAAATATTTTACAAAAGGAATGGCAATTAATGCCGACAATATAAAGAAAAAAAGTAATCCTAATATACTGACTATTCTTCTTTTTCTTTTTGTTCTTTTTTCCTCCTGCTTTGTTTTTGCAGTCATCTCAATATTGACCTGTGAATCTTTTTTAATATCTGTCATATGTACCTAATTTCTATACAGAATATTTTATCCCATGTAAAACATTATATTCACAAGTCCGTCTTCATATATAAATCCTATATGTAGCAATCCGGCAACAAATACCATATATCATATGCAAATTTAATGTTATTTGTTCCTGCTATGCAAATGCAAAATATAAAATAACAAGAATACCTAAAACAATTCTGTACCATCCAAATAACTGGAAGTCATGTTTCTTAATATATCCCATTAAGAATTTAATAACTAAAATTGAAACTACAAAAGCTACAATCATTCCTAGAATCAGAATAACCGCTTCTGACGCTGTCATTGCGAAACCTATTTTGATAAGTTTAAGTGCACTCATACCAAACATAACAGGTACAGCAAGGAAAAATGTAAATTCGGCTGCTGCTACACGTGATACACCAATCAATAATGCGCCTATGATAGTAGAACCTGAACGTGAAGTTCCGGGAATTATTGATAACACCTGAAACATACCAATAAGAAATGCTGTCTTGTATGTAATATCTGACAAATGATTAATCTTTGGCTTTCTTGTTTTATTCCATCTTTCAATAATAATAAAAGCAATACCATAAAAAATAAGTGCAATTGCAATAACTGTTGGTGTTGTAAAATGTTCCTCGATAAAACTGTCAAATGCTATGGTTACAACAGCACCGGGAATACATGCCACTACAACCTTAAACCACATTGACCAGACATCTTTTCTTAAAATACTACCTTTTTTGTTGATACCATCAACTGTGTCCTTCTTTTTAAAAGGCCACATCTTATTCCAAAATAATACAACTACTGCCAAAATGGCACCTAACTGTATTACATACATAAACATCTCTTTAAAGTTTGGACTTACATCCAATTTGATAAACTCATCAACCAAAAGCATATGTCCTGTACTACTAATTGGTAGCCACTCTGTAATTCCTTCTACGATTCCAAGAAATATAACTTTTAAAATATTAATAAAACTTAACATCTTTAACCTTCCTTTTTTATAAATGTTATTTACAAACATAACCTCATTGGCTTTAAGATTTAATACAAAACATAAATAAAAGATAATTTAATCTGTTTTGTAATACAGCACAATATTCTGTCATATTTGCCTTTCTTATTCTATAACAATATATTTGCGATTTCTATAGTTATTTCAAATAACATTTAAACATATTTTAAATATACTATAAACTTATATAAATTATGTGAACAAAGTTTATACTTTAAATAAAACAATTATTTATTTTCCTGTAATTGTCTTATGATGTCTGCACCCTCATCAGGTACATCATCAATATTGTCATCTCCTACATCAATAACCTTTGGTTTCTTTCTGTAGAAAATATCATAAAGAACAGGAACAATAAACAATGTCATAAATGTTGCATAAAGTAATCCAAAGGATACTACAATTGCCATACCCTTTTGCATTGCATTTCCTGCATCCTGTGAAAATACCATTACACTCATGGACAATATAGTGGTCATGGCTGTCATAAGAATTGGACGCATACGTGTTTTTCCTGTAACAATCAGTGCAGTCTTTTTATCTACTCCCTGTATTCTTAATTTGTTTGCATAATCAACGAAAACAATACCGTTGTTTACTACTGTTCCCATTAAGATCATAAATCCCATCAGAGACATTGCTGAAATCTGCTGACCGAATAACATCAGTCCCAGCATACCACCTGTAAATGCCAGTGGCACAGTAAATATAATGATAAATGGCGAAAGTAAGCTTTGGAACTGAGCAACCATAACAAGGTAAACCAAAATAAAGCCAAGCAAAATTGCAAGCAATAATTGAGATACCATATCCATAACCTGCTGTGATTCACCCTGAATCTCTATAGTATAACCACTTGGTGTTTTGTAGTTATCCAATTTATCCTGCAACTGTCTTGACAACATTGTTGCATTATAATCATCCTCAACTTCACCTTTTACTGAAATATATGTTTTCTGGTTTTCTCTTGTTATAGTATTTAATGCTTCCTGTTCAACAACTTTTGCATATCGTGATAATTTATATTTTTTAGATACATCATTTCCATCACTGTCTTTTGTTGTTGCAGTTATCTTTGTATCTAAAATGTTTTCATAATCAGGCTTGTTGTTTTCATTTACAATTTTTACCTGATAATCTTTATCTGACTCTGTTAAAGTTATAGAATCTTTTTGGGTTGTAATATTTTGTGCCAACTGCTGATATATTTGAGCTACAGTAAGACCATCCTCCATAGCTTTGTTTTTGTTAATTTGTAAATGAAGCTGTTTGTCTCCTTCCTTAATGCCGTTGTCAGCATTTTTTACGCCTTTTATTGAAGACATCATCTTTGCTACATCTTTGCTGATTTTAATTAACTTTTGCTGGTCTTCACCGTAAATATTTACCTGGAGTCCCTGATTCATCATAGATGACATTCCACCTAATGCAGAAGATGATACAGTTATTTCTTTACATTTTATGTCCTTTGTTTTTTCTTTGATTTCTTTAATTATTTTACTAAATTGAGTAGTTTTGGTAATATCATCATCAGTAATAATCTGAAAAATAAAACTACTATAGTTGTCACTACTTCCGGTTAATGATGATGTGGCTGAAGCATTACCATCCATGGCTCCAACTTTGTCAATGCCGTCAACTTTTAATATTGCATTCATTACCTTATCGGCTGTCTTATATGCTGTGTCTTTATCAGTATCATCATCCATTGTAAGACTTACTGATATCTGGTTACTTTCCATATCATCCATCATAACAAGACCTGTTCTAAATACCTGAATTACGCAAACTACCAATAACACAACTGCTATAAGTATTGGAACCCATTTTCTGCGTAAACATTTTTCAAGAACTTTTCCATAAACATTTTTAACTTTGTCAAACCATTTGTGCTGGCGCTCTTTGGTATTTTTAAGCATTGCCATACCCATGGTTGGTACTACAGTTAATGCCACAATCAATGATGCCACCAGTGCATATGTCATTGTAAATGCAAATGGCATAAGCATATCCCCTACTGTACCTTTTACGTATATCATTGGTAAAAATACGCAAATTGTTGTAAGTGTTGATGCTACAATTGGTGCAGCTACCTGTTTTGCCCCCTGCACTGCCGCACGTGGTGCTGACAATCCTTTGTTTCTTAAACGGTATATATTTTCCATGACTACAATGGAATTATCAACCAGCATACCGATTCCAAGGCAAAGTCCTGCAAGTGACATTACATTTAGTGTTATTCCTGTAAAATACATTATAAGAACTGCTGATATAACGCTAAATGGAATACTAAATGCAACAATAAGTGTTGGCTTTACATCTTTTAAGAACAATGCCAAAACTATAATTGCAAGAATAGCTCCAAGTAACATGCTTTGTAAAACCGTGCTTACAATAATATTTATGTAATCACTTTGGTCCATTAAAGATGTGCATGACAGTCCGTCATACTTATCTTCCATATCTTTAAATGCGTCTTTTATATTTGAAGATACCTGACTTGTGTTTGCAGTACTCGATTTATATACGGCAAGTAACACTGCAGGGCTTCCGTTTATTTTTGAATAACTTTCATCTGAATTGTCAACTACCGTAATATCTGCAACGTCTTTTAATTTAATTTTTCCGATGCCGTCTATTTTTGCAAGAACCATTGATTTTAACTGCTTCTTGCTTGTGTAGTTATCGCCAATATCTACAAGCCACTGATTGTCATTTTTGTCGTCTATATAACCTGCCGGCATTGAAAAATTCTGGGCTGTAATAAGCTGTGACAATGTATCCAATGTAAGAAGTGAATCTATATTTGAGTTTTCAATTGCTGCCTGTCTGGAATCTGCAAGCTTTTCCTTTGCATCCTTTAATTCCTTTTTAGAAGATTCAAGCTGAGTCTCTGCTGAAGCTATTTGTGATTGGCCAGCTCCAAATCCTGCTGCAGCTGAATATCCACCTTCAATGGCTTTTTGCTGATTTTTATCCATACCTTCCATAGAATCATCTATTTGTTTTACAACCACTTGGGCTGCTGCAATTTTAGTTTTTAAATTTGCCAAATCTGTATCTATCTGTGGAATACGGACTTTTACTGCATTGTATATCTGCTTTAACTGCTTGTATGATATGTCTTTTAACTGTTCACTGTATCCTAACTTTTTAATCCATTCTAAAAAGTTGTTAAATTCCTTTTTGTTGTTTACTGCATCTTCAACACTTTTTGGAATAGTTACTCCTGCCAGCTTTGCTGCATCCTTTAACTGAGTATTTAAAGTAGCAAACATCTGGTCAATTTTGTTATATGTATCGCTAAGATTTGCATCTGTGTAAGCTTTCTTTTCTGCTTCCAAGGCACTTTTACTTGCTTTTAAACTATTTAAATTTGCCTCATAAGCTACCCTTGTTGCCTGAGCCTTCTGGAGTTTTACCTGAGCATCTGCAAGTTTTTTGTTTGTATCCTTTTGTGTAGTATTTAATTTATTTTTCTGACTTTTAAGTTTAGACTCACCGTCTTTTATATTTTTTTCTGCTTCCTTTATCTGATTATTTGCATCTGTTAATTTATCGTTGGTTTTTCCTAATATTTTGTCATTTATTTTGTCTATTTTATCCTGATCTAATTTAATCTCTATGGAATCACTTGTCAGTCCCATGGATGTAACACTTGCCACACCCTCCTGTCTTTCAAGATATGGTTTTAGTGTATTTTTTGTAAAATCAGATAACTCTTTTATATCTTTTCCTTTATAATCTATGCCAGCGTACATTGTAGCCATCATATCCATACTGACTTCCATAAGATTTGGCTTGCCACATTCATCAGGAAGTTCAAGACCATCTACTGCCTGAGACACCCTCACCAATGCCGAATCCATATCTGTTCCATCAGCGAACTGTAACATAACCATACTGTAGTTATTTGCAGAACTACTTGTAATCTTTTCCACGCCACTTACTGTTCCAAGTTTACTTTCCATTGGTTCCGTAACGTCTTTTTCTACTTTATTTGGAGTAGCTCCTGGCTCTGTTGTAATAACCATCATGTATGGTAATTCCATTTCAGGCATCAGGTCAGTATTCATATTACTTAAACTAACACCACCAATAATCAAAACTATAATAACTGCCACCACTACAAAAAATGGCTTTTTTACAAAAAACTTCGTCATTCGTCTTCGTACATCCTTTCAGAACTCTTCAATTAAGGCAATTGTGAAGTCATCTCTACCTACTCTGTTTCTGTGCAATAATAAATTAACGAAAGCACGCTTCCGCTGCCAAACGCTGGTAGCGGTTCTATCAAGCCAGCTACGCTGCCTTAATGAACCGACCGCGTTAGAAGCGCTTTCTTATAATATTATTAATCCACAGAAACATATATAAATAATCAGGCTTCACAATTGCCTAATGTTTAACTTTTGTACTAAATAATTTTAGAACACTAAAGTTTTCAAGTCAATTTTTTAGACACACTTTATATAAGTTTTAACTTTTATTAACAATTAGTTCATTTTATCCACCGTTATTATCTTAAATAAGTTATCTCCTGCTTTTACTGCTCCTTTTACTAAAGGTATAATCTTTTGATTTTCATTTAATGAAGGACATATTACCGGTGTTGCAAGGGAAGGTGCATTTTCTCCTAAATACTCAAGATCAAGTTCCACCAGTTTTTTCAATTTGGTTATTTTGTCTCCTTCTTTAACCAAAACCTTAAAACCCTGCCCCTGCAGCTTTACCGTGTCAACTCCTATGTGAATAATTATGTCTATGCCTTCTTTTGTCTTTATTCCAATGGCATGCTTTGTATCAAATACAAATGACACAATACCATCTACGGGGGCTTTTATATATGGAGTTTCAGGTATTACCATCATTCCATCTCCCATAACTTTACTTGCAAATGCTTCATCCGGTACATTTTCAAGTTGGTCTGCTATTCCATCTACAGGACTTGATATAATTATATCATTACATTTTTCTAAATCTGTATCCTCTTCTTCTGATTCTAAAATTTTTTCCTTTTGTAATGGTTCTTGAAAATATTCATTAACCTCTTCTTCTGTCACGAAATTTTCTTCATTATTTAAATATTCTTCCAAGTCAGATTTTATTACTGAAACAGAAGGACCATATATTACCTGAACACCATACCCTTTTTGAATAACTCCTAAAGCATTTGTGGTATCCAATATTTCTCTACTGACTAATGTAGGTTCTTCCACTGTTATTCTAAGTCTTGTGGCACAGCAATCCACATCGGAAATATTTTCTCTTCCTCCAAGACCTTTTACTATGGTTGACGAAACTGTCTTGTCTTTCTTATTTGCTTTTGCTTTTTCATTTTTACTTTTCTTTTCTAAATCACTTCGCTTATATAGTTTGACTTCTTCATCATCAAAGCGTCCCGGAGTACGAAGATTTAACTTTTTAATTAAAAAGCTAAACAGGAAATAATAAATTATAAAATAGAAAATTCCTACTACAATAACCCACACCCAGTTTGTTTTTTCATTGCCCTGTAATACGCCAAACAAAAACAGGTCTATTAGTCCTCCTGAAAATGTCATTCCTACTCCTACGCCAAAGAAATGCATTAGTGCATATGAAAGACCTGCCAGTACACAATGTATACCATACAAAAGTGGTGCTACAAATAAAAATGTAAACTCCAAAGGCTCTGTTATCCCGGTTATCATTGATGTAAGTGCTGCTGATAATAACAGACCTGACACCATCTTTTTCTTTTTATTATCTGCTGTTTTGTACATTGCAAGGGCCGCTCCCGGAAGTCCAAATATCATAAGTGGAAATTTTCCTGACATAAATCTTGTTGCTTCCACAGCAAACTTTTTAACAGAAGGATCTGCCAATTGGGCGAAGAAAATATTCTGTGAACCTTCTATCATTTTTCCTGCAACTTCCATTGTTCCACCAACTGCAGTCTGCCAAAATGGAATGTAGAACACATGATGCAGGCCAAATGGTATAAGAAGCCTTTCCATAAACCCGTAAATCCATGTTCCCACATATCCTGAATTAACTACCAAAGTTCCTACAGCATTTATTCCAGCCTGAACCATCGGCCACACAAAGAACATAAGTATTCCAACCAGCGTGTAAACCAATCCACTGATAATAGGTACAAATCTGGCTCCACCGAAAAACGAAATTACCTGTGGCAGTTTTATTTTATAAAATCTGTTGTGAAGAGCTGCCGTTCCAAGACCAACAATAATTCCACCAAACACACCCATTTGAAGTGATGTAATGCCACATACATCTGTTACAGCTCCCTGAAGCATTTTTTCTGCTCCACCATTTATCTCAATCAACGCACTAATTGATGCGTGCATAATAAAAAATGCTATGACCGAGGACAGCGCCGCTACTTCCTTTTCTTTCTTTGCCATACCTATTGCTACACCTATGGCAAATATTATTGGAAGATTGGTAAATACTATATTTCCGGCATCATTCATTACAAGAAATATAGCATTAAACACTGTTCCCGGACCCATAGCATCTAAAAGTCCGTATGTTTTTAAAGTTGTCTCGTTGGAAAAAGAGCCACCTATTCCAAGCAATAATCCTGCTACAGGCAAAATTGCTATAGGAAGCATAAAACTTCTTCCCACTCTTTGTAAAACTCCAAATATTTTATCTTTCATCTGAATCTCCTTAATGTTCCATAAAATGTATTACTCTTTTTATTTTGAACATTTTTGGAAAATTCATTCATTTTATTTTAATTTGAATTTCATAAAAACAGGTTGATGATCTGAGTATAAGAACCCGGTATCCTTTACTGTATAATCTGTCATTTTTACGTTATCAGAAATAATAAAGCCATCTAAAATACAGGTAAATGTTTTTCCCGGCTTGTATTCTGTATCATCATTTCTATTTGAATCTGCAAGGCTGTCATATTTGTCCTTTGACAACTGATCCATTGCAAAACTTAATCCTTTTGGCATCTGACTACGTGGGAAAGGATATGCCCAACTTTCATATTCCACACTGTCATCTTCTGCCAACTTTAAATCGTGGTTAAAATCCCCTCCACAAATCACATAATTTCCCTTGTCCATTTCAGACTTCATATCGTTAAACAGCATTGTAGTCTGGGCTTTTCTAATTTCATCACTGTTTCCATAAGCTGACATATGAACATTGTAAATTATCAGTTCTTTTTTATTTTTTACATTGATTCTGCTTACACTATAGCATCTGTCCAAATCAAGAAACTTGGAAAATGATGTTGATATTGGAAAACTTCTTCTAATAGCTGAAGTAATCTGATACTTCGAATAAACATCAATGCCTGAGTATGATTTTCCTATAGGCTCCTTAAAAGGATAAAACAAATATGCTGAATCGTAGTTTACGGCAAAATCCTGAAAATATCCGTCAAACTTTTTATTAATCAACTGTTCCTGATTTACGTGATAACTTCTTGTAGAATCCCTGTCCACCTCCTGGAAAAGCATAAAATCCGGATTTTCACTTTTTGCTAAATCTGCTGCACCATTGATAGCATCAATTCCTGACTGTTTGCTAAAGCATCTGGAATATTTTCCTCCATCCATAAAAAAAACTATAATCCGGTGTGTATGCACCAAATCCTACATTGTATGTACCAATGGTATATTCATTGTCTATAGTAACCTTTAAGGTTTCATCTCCATTTAATGAATTTATTTTTAAATTCTGCTTGTCATCGATTCTATGATATGATGCAAAAACATAAATCACATAACCTATGACAACCAACAAAAACACTGCTATAACAGCAAGTATACTCATTAATATTTTCTTTTTAACTGACCACTTTTTCTTCATTAATTATTCTCTATACTTTCTTATATATTTTGAAAAAATCTCTTATTTTAAAAAATCGTCCAATATTTTACTTTCTATTTTTAAGATGTCTTTCTTCTATATCTATAAACATGATTATAAAAGATAAAATCAGTAATGCTCCACTAACCCAGATAGTTTTTATGCCAAGGGATTTTATCAGTATGTTTCCTATAATTGCTCCCGAAACAAAAGAGCATATAATAAAGAAGTACAACAACCCTGTCTTAAATTTGTTGATATCCTTTGTTACAACTGAATTATATATGTTCTGTGTAGCACTTCTTAAATTTCCAATACACATGGTTGTGGCAATGCCTTTTCCATGTATTTTTCTAAAACTTTCTACCTGAATACCACATGCAAGAGATGTTAAACTGTTTGCAATAAGGTTGTGGGTAAGGGGTACAAATCCTACTCCAATTAAAATAACAGCCTCCAAAAGCACCGATGTCTGTCTCCAGTGTAATTTTTTGTTGACTTTTTTTCTTGCAATGTCTGCTAATAATATTCCTACTACAAATAAAATAATTGGGCAAAAATATGAAAACGCTCTGGAGAAATTTCCTTCTGATAGATTCACTCCAAACAAAAGCATATTTCCTGTTTGGGCATTTGCGAAAACCTCACCACGCTGTATATATGAATATGCGTCCATCATTCCCCCTGATATTGCAAGTATCATTCCAAGACCTATGGTTTCTGATATTTGGTTTACTTTAAACATTTCCCTGCTCCTAATGTTTTTATTTTTTCCTTGAATATTATAGCACAATATTTTTTTATGTCACTAGATAAAAAAGCAGGTCAATCTGACCTGCTTTTTACTCGTCTTTTTTGTTCCAACCTGATATCAAATGAACCTCTCCTGTTTTCATGTCCATAGCCATATTGTCTGACATTATAACATTAAGATTGCCTTTTGAGTCAATTGCCATATTATCTGATACCGGCATTGCAAAATCATCATCATTAAAATCAAAAAACAACTTTCCCATACAAACCTCCTTAAAACGTACATTAATATTATGATACTATTATGGTACTTGAATAGAAGTTAGTCAAGAATATTTTCAGAAGTCATCCTATCACCTATTGCTTGCGAATCTAATAATGAACCTCGAATATCTGCGAAACTCTGAAATAAGCTCGATTCCACTTCGTTTCATCTCGCCCATTTCAGATTCCTATGGAATCGTGAATATACAAAAAGAGCCATTTCCGAGTAAACTCGAAATGGCTCTTTTGATATATCCACGTTCCGCAGATAATACTATCGCTTGGAGAACTGTGGTGCTCTTCTGGCTGCTTTGAGACCGTATTTCTTTCTTTCTTTCATTCTTGAATCTCTTGTTAAGAATCCAGCTTTCTTTAATGCTGGTCTGTTTTCAGCATCAGCCTGAACTAATGCTCTAGCAATACCATGTCTGATAGCTCCAGCCTGTCCTGTGTATCCACCACCATGTACGCTTACGATAATATCGAACTTGTCTGTTGCACCAATTGTTTCAAGTGGCTGACGTACGATAACCTTTAATGTTTCAAGACCAAAGTACTCATCGATATCTCTTTTATTGATTGTTATATTTCCTTTACCAGGCATTACATATACTCTAGCAACACTGCTTTTTCTTCTACCTGTTCCATAATACTTTTCTGTAGCCATGTTATTTTCTCCTTTCAGTTAACTAAAATGTTAATTCTTCTGGTTTCTGAGCTGCATGTGGATGCTCTGATCCAGCATAAACAAAAAGTTTCTTAATCATGCTTCTTCCTAAAGGTCCTTTTGGAAGCATTCCCTTAACTGCAAGTTCAATAACGCTTTCAGGCTTCTTAGCAAGTTTTTCTTTAAGTGTCATTTCTTTCATACCACCAACATATTCTGAATGATGATAGTAAATCTTCTGATCTAACTTCTTACCTGTAACCTTAATCTTTTCTGCGTTTGTAATAATTACGTAATCACCAGTGTCGATATGAGGTGTAAACTGTGGTTTGTTCTTTCCTCTTAAAATCTTAGCAACTTCTGATGACAAACGTCCTAATGTATATCCTGTAGCATCAACTACATACCATTTTCTTTCAATATCTGCTGGACTAGCCATATATGTTTTCATTGGTTTACCTCCTGAAATTTTGCTTATCTAAATTCTTTAATTCTTTCTATGTCCGTACCGGGGCTTTGGCTAAGACACAAAAAACTAACGTGCATAACACGTCACAATACTGAAATATTATACACTAACAAAAATTTGGTGTCAATAATATTTTTCACATAATTTGTAAAACATTCTCTTAAATTTTTCATAGTGTAAATTTGAACGTGGTTATTTAAAAGTGCTTTATCTGTTCCAAAGTTAATCTTCATATTTTATTTCAACAAGGGTAAGCCCTCTTGCCGGTGCTTTTGGACCTGCTGCATATCTGTCCTTTGCATCAATTATTTCTTTTATATGCTCCGGAGGATAAACCCCAAGTCCTACTTTCATTAAAGTTCCAACGATTATTCTTACCATATTGTAAAGAAAGCCGTTGCCACTAATTTGAATTGTTATAATATCATCCTTCTTATCCACATCCAGTCTATATACTGTTCTGACTGTTGTTTTTACCTGACTTCCTGCTGAGCAAAAACTTGCAAAATCATGTTCTCCAACAATATATTCTGCTGCTTTTTTCATTTTATCCACGTCAAGTGGCATATACACAAAATGGGTGTACAATCTTTTTAGCGGATCTGGAAATCTTCTGTTTAATATTTTGTATTCATAAGTTTTCGTGCTGTTACAATATCTTGGATGAAAATCATCTGCCACCTGTTCTGACTTTTGTATACGAATATCATCAGGCAGTCTCTGATTTAATGCAAAAGAAATCTTTTCTGCCGGAATTTTTGTGTTTGTATCAAATACAGCAATATTTGCCATGGCATGAACACCTGAATCAGTTCTGCTTGCTCCAATTACTGCAATATCTTCTTTCAACAAATCTGTCAATTCCCTGTTTATAATCTCTTCTACTGTTATTCCATTTTTCTGAATTTGCCATCCGCAATAATTTGTTCCATCATATGAAATGGTAAGTCTGACTCTCATTAAAATACCACCTGTCTAAAAACTAATCTTGATAAAGTTCATGGAAAGCACACAAAAAGCCAAAATAACATAGCTTCCATATGCCACAAAATCTCTTTTTTCATATTTTAAAGGCTTCATTTTTGTTCTGTTCCCATTTCTGTAACATCTGGCCTCCATAGCTGTTGCCAGCTCCAATGCTCTTCGTATTGAAGAAATAAACAATGGTATTAAAATAGGTATAAGACTTTTTGCTTTTTGCAATACGTTTCCTGTATCAAATCTTGCTCCCCTTGCTTTTTGAGCCTTTGTTATTTTTTCTGTTTCTTCCATTAATGTAGGAATAAATCTAAGAGCCAATGACATTATCATGGCGATTTCATGTACCGGCACTTTTATTACTTTCAAAAATCCAAAAGACTTTTCCAAGCCATCTGCCAAATCGTTTGGTGTGGTTGTCAAAGTCATTATTGATGTACATATAACCAAGTATATCAATCTTGTAGCCATCGAAAGACTTTTGATAATGCCTTCTTTTGTAATTGTTAATATTCCTACGTCCAAAATTGTGTGACCGGGAGTCAGAAATAAATTAAATACTGCACTAAACAGTAACAAAAATAAAATGCCTCTGATTCCTTTTAGCATCTTTTTAAATGGAACCTTTGATGCTTTAATAATTGCAGCCATAAATCCTGCAAACACTACATATCCAAAAACATTGTCTATAAAGAAAACTAATATTATAAACACCAGTGTTCCAAATAGTTTTACTCTTGGATCTAATCTATGGATAATTGAATTTTCCGGATAATATTGTCCTATTGTTATTCCTGCCATTTTATTTACCTAAACTTTTTAATATATTTTTCCTTGCTTCTTCTATATTTATAATGTCAGTGTCTACATCAAGTCCCTGCTCTTTCAGGCGATGCATCACATAAGTGATCTGTGGTGCTGACAATCCTATTTTTTCCAATTCCCTGTAATGTTTGAATACTTTCTTTGGTGTGTCATCAAACATTACCTGACCATCATCCATAACAATTATACGCTCTGCATAATTTGCTACATCTTCCATACTATGGGAAACAAGGACAACTGCTATGTGTTTTTTGTCATGTAACTCTTTTATGCAATTTAATATCTTATCTCTTCCTGCCGGGTCAAGTCCTGCTGTTGGCTCATCTAAAACCAATATATCAGGTTCCATGGCAAGAACTCCTGCAATTGCCACTCTTCGCTTTTGACCACCTGACAGTTCAAATGGAGATTTTTCATATAATTCTTCATCTACACCTACAAGTGTTAACGCTTCCTTTGCTTTTTCTATGCACTCTTCTTTTGAAAGTCCCTGATTTTTAGGGCCGAAACATACGTCTTTTAATACATTTTCTTCAAACAACTGATGTTCAGGATACTGAAATACCAGTCCTACCTTACATCTCAATTGTCTAATATCAAAATCTTTGTCATATATATTCTTGCCATCGTAATAAACTTTTCCCTCAGTTGCCTTTTCCAACCCATTAAAGTGTTGTATCAGAGTAGATTTGCCTGAGCCCGTATGGCCGATAATTGCTACAAACTCACCTTTTTCAATTTCCAAATTTACGTTTTTTATAGCTGCTGTCTGAGAAGTAGTACCCTGTTCGTATATATAACTGATATTTTCTAATTTTAACGACATAATTTTACCTTTTCTACCAATTCATCTATAGTTAATATTCCATCTTCTATATTAAGTCCACTTTTTTTAAGTAAATATCCCAGTTCTGTTACCTGTGGGACTTCCAAACCTATCTCTTTTATTTTTTCTACATTACTGAATATTTCTTTTGGTGTTCCTGACATAACAAGCTTTCCCTTGTCCATTACAAACACCTTGTCAGCATCAACCACTTCATTCATATGATGAGTTATCAAAATAATGGTAATGCCCTTCTCCTTATTTAAATAATGAAGTGTTTCTATAACTTCTTTTCTTCCAACGGGATCCAGCATAGCTGTAGGTTCATCCAACACTATGCACTGTGGCTCCATGGCTATAATGCCTGCTATTGCCACACGCTGTTTTTGTCCTCCTGATAATTTAAGTGGAGACTTGTGTCTGTATTTTGTCATTTCAACAGCACCCAGAGAAGTTTCAACTCTTTTCCAGATTTCGTCTGTTGGCACACAAAGATTTTCAGGTCCAAATGCTACATCTTCCTCTACCATTGTTGCCACAATCTGATTGTCAGGATTTTGAAATACCATACCTGCTGTCTGTCTTATATTCCACAAATGTTCTTCCTCTGAAGTTTCCATTCCATCTACCCATACTGTTCCTTTTGTAGGCATCAGCAGCGCATTGATGTGCTTTGCCAGAGATGATTTTCCTGAACCATTGTGTCCAAGAACTGCAATAAACTGGCCTTTTTCTACTTCAAGGTCAACACCTTTAATTGCATGTACAACAGTATTTTCTTCTTCATCTATATAGTCATGTATTAAGTTTTTGATTTTTAACATTTTCATAAAAAAGACTCCTTGCAATCATCCTTGTCAACTCACTTATTTTATTCTATTTAATACATTTTTGCAACTTAGATACAGAAAAGTAATGTACATTTTTTTAAGTTTATGCTATTTTATTGTGTGGAGGCATATCATGAAAGAAAAATTAAATAATTTATATAAAAAAATATGTACATTTTTAAAAGTACACAAGTATACAATTTATTTATCAATTCCATTTTTTATGATGGATTTTGCAACAAGATTATTTGGATACAAAATTGAATTTTTCCCTATTTATTATCCCGGACCACTTGTTTTTACGTGTGTATGGATTTTCTTATTTTTGGGGATTATTACCAGCCTTAAAGGACGTGGTTCAAAGATAGCCTATTGGCTGTTTTTCACTTTGTATTTTGTATTATTTTTAACCAACAGTATTTATTACTCATTAACATCATTTTTCTTTAGTTTTAATCTGATGTTAATGGCTGGTGAAGGCAGTAATTACATTTTAGATACAATTATTAATGCCAACCCACTTATTTATGTGGTGGCTGTACTTATTCTTATTGTTGCAATTTTTGTATATAAGAAGTTTCCAGGCAAAACTACTTTTAGAGGAAAAAGACTTGGCATTATTTGTCTTGCATTTGTAGTATTACATACTATCGCTCCTCTTTCACTTGGATTTGCCAACAATCATTTGAAATGGAACAACTTTAAAAATCCAAGAAATATATACAACACTTACAGTGACAGCAATAAAAGTATGAGAGTGTCAGGATTATTTGAATATTCATTTAGGAATTTTTATATAACTTTTGTTAAACCTAAAGACAAAATCAACAAAGAAGACAAGGCTTTCTTAGATGATATTTACAACGCACCTGACAACAAACAGACTGACAGTTACACAGGTTTGTTTAAGGATAAGAATATTATTTTCCTTCAACTTGAGGGAATGGATACATGGCTGTTAAGCAAGAAAAGTACCCCTAACTTATATAATTTGATGAAACATTCCCTTAATTTTAAGGATCATTATTCTATATATACAGGTGGTGGCTCTACATTCAATTCAGAATTTGCAGTAAATACAGGTTTTACAACTCCTGCATCCTACACTGAAAATGTATACACCCTTAACACCAACACTTTTAATTATACTTTGGCAAAATTATTCAAGAAACAGGGCTATGCAGTAAATGCATTCCATATGAATTCTGCTGATTTTTATTCCCGTGGTATTAATTATAAAACATGGGGGTACGATAATTATTATAGTTTGAAAGATAGCGGAAAATACAGTGACTTGGAATATGAATTGGACCGTCAGCTTATTTTGGATAAAACATTTTACAATAATATGTTCAAAAAGGATGGCAAATTTTTAGATTATATTATCACTTACACTCCCCATACTCCTTTTACTACTCAAAAGGAGGTAGGACAACTGGTTGCTCAGATGAAATACGGCAAAGACAATGTTCCTGATTTGTCTGAGGAAGACAGTGCTAAACTAATGGTTGGTGAAACTGATTACATGGTAGGACTTTTGATACAGGCACTTAAAGACAACGGCTTATATGATAATACTGTTATTGTAGCCTATGCAGACCATTATCTTTACACCATCAATGACAAATCTGTTTTAGACAAGTATAAAAACACTACCGGCAACTTAATTAATCATACTCCATTCTTTATTTGGAGTAGCGATATTAAACCTAAAAATATTAATAAAGTAACTATGCAGATGAACATTTTGCCTACAGTTCTTAATTTGTTCGGTATTGATTACAACAGCAATTATTATATTGGAAAAAATGCTTTGGCAAAGAACTATCAGGGACTTGCTTTCTTTAGTGATTACTCATGGTACAACGGAAATGTTTATGTTGAAAATGATGAGATTGTAGGGCGAGGCAAAATGTCCCAAAATAAAGTTGATGCCATTAGCAAACAGGTTCAGGATTTGTATCGCAAAAATGATTTAACATTGAAATATGATTATTTCAAGAAAACTAAATAATAGAGTCTGTGAAATAAAGTCTGTAAATAGACATTCTATGATAAGTGATGGAGCTGT
>URQO01000023.1 GCA_900550135.1 uncultured Eubacterium sp. | reverse complement strand
ACAGCTCCATCACTTATCATAGAATGTCTATTTACAGACTTTATTTCACAGACTCAAAAAAAAACAAGCATCTGTGTTAGATCTTACTCTCACTAGTGCTTGTTTTTTGTTATCTATAAATCTTTAAAATTAAATTCCTTTTTTCCTGTAGCATAGTCATCTACAATATTTCCATGTCCATACATTTTGTATTTGTAACTAACCAGTCCTTCAAGACCAACAGGTCCTCTTGCATGAATCTTGCTTGTACTGATGCCAACTTCTGCTCCAAATCCATATCTGTATCCATCAGCAAATCTTGTAGAACAGTTCTGGTATACTCCTGCTGAGTCAACCAAATTCATAAATTTTTCTGCACTTTCATCATTTTCCGTCACAATGCAGTCTGTATGATGTGAACCATACAAGTTTATATGATTGATTGCTTCATCAATATTTTCAACTTCTTTTGCAGAAACAATATAGTCTAAATATTCTGTACTGTCATCTTCAGGTGTACTCTTCTCACATCCTGTAAGACTTACAATATCCTCTGTGCCAAGAAGTTTTACATTATTTTTCTTTAATGCATTATAAAGCATAGGTACAAATTCTTCTGCTATAGCCTTATGAATCAATAATGTTTCAACTGAATTGCAGGCAGATACATACTGAGTCTTTGCATCAACAATAATTGGAATTGCCTTTTCAAAGTCCGCATCTTTGTCTACATAAATATGGCAAATTCCATCTGCATGTCCCATAACAGGTATTTTTGTATTGTTCATAATGTATTGAACAAAAGCATTTGAACCTCTAGGTATTAAAAGATCCACGAAGCCGTTACATTCCAAAAGTTCAGAAATTTCAGAACGTGCTTCTAACTGTAACATACAATTGTCAGGCATGCCCACTTTCTTTACTGCATCATAAATTATATTAAACAAAACTTTGTTACTATTTGTTGTTTCACTTCCACCTTTTAAAATGGCGCAGTTTCCACTTTTAATACAAAGTGATGATATTTGTACCAAAGCATCAGGTCTTGCCTCAAATATAATGCCAATAACACCTATTGGACATGTTTCCCTAATTAATAAAAGATCACTGTCCAGCTGTCTTTGCAATGTTTTCTTATGAAGTGGATCAGATAAACCTATTAAATCATTGATTCCTGCAACCACATCTCTTAATTTTCCTTCATCAAACTTTAATCTTTTAACTATTGCCTGTTGAACATTATCTTTTTTTGCCTGTTCCAAATCTTTTTTATTTGCCTCAAAAATTTCTTCTTTGTGATTTTCAAGCTCTATGGCAATCTCTTTTAATGCTTTGTTTCTCAATTCTTCACTGGTTCCTGCCATAATTGGTGATGCAATTTTTACTAATTTGGCCTGCTCTTTAATATTTATGTTTTGCTGCATTTAATTTCCTTTCATAATTACAATATCATTTAATAGAAAATGACTATCCAACTTTTATTCTAAACATTATTTTTATACATATGTTTTTTCTCATTTTCTGAGGATATAATTAAATTTAAGGATTACAAATTCCACATGGATCATATCCCTGACTTATAACATCTTCTCTTGTTCCCTTATAATATCCCTTATTTGCCTCACTCATTTGTTTTACACTTCTACATGATGGATAATGGAATTTGTGAGTATTCATGTTAAGTATATATTCTACTTTTCCGCTACTTGATGAACTGCCACCTGAACTTTTCTTTGTAGTTTCTACAGTTCTTTTTGTAGTTTCATTATTGGCATATTTTCCTGTGGATATGCTACTGCCTGTTTTGTATGTAATTTTAACACCTGGCTGAACATTGTAGCAGTACACATTAAATGAAACTCCTGCACCTTTATCCTCAACGGAATAACCTTCCATCTGTACGCCTCGTGCCAGAAGTTCATTACCTTTAAATACAGGTGTAACTCTATACATAACATGATTGTTTGTTTCTTTTACATAATCAGCTACCATTTCTTCAAAAGGAAGCATGCCTTCAACATTCAAATACCTTGTTCCGGTAATCAGATTTCTGTTGTTTGCATTTTCACCTGTAAGCTGATATCCAATAAGATGACATCTGTTGTAAAGATATTTTCCTTCAACAAAACTGTATTTTATAGTTTTCCAACCGGTAGGTTTTACCGAGCCAATTGCTCCACGTTTTTCCGTGGGCATAATATCTTTTCCAACTGACGCTTCCGCCACCTGACACCTGCCAAGACTATCAAGTTTTGAATAGTCTTCAAAAGATTTGTCGGTAATTTCTTTTTTTGAAAAATCAGGCTTGTTTCCATTTATGGCAACATATGCCTTGCCACTGTAATTTGGCAAATTATCTACATCTACCATTTGAGATGAAATCTTTGCTGTTTTTGAAGATGCCTTGCCGATATTTTTACTTTTACTGTTTTTATCTGATTTTTTTGTTCTATCTGTTGATGTCTTGGTTTTAACCTGCGCCGTAGTTTCTGAAACAGACTTTGATATATTATCTGTTCTATCTGTTTTTGTTGAATCTGTATTTACGTTATTACCACAACCTGTTGCAAATATCATTGCCAAAACAACTATTGCCAACAGATATCTTAAAGCATCCTTAAATTTCTCCATTTTTCTCATAAACCTCTTTTACAATTTTGTCATGGGAATATCCTTGAAACTCCAATGTGCTAATCAATTTGAATCTGTTTAAAGACACTTTATAATCTGTTGGATAACTTTTGTCCCATCTGTATACAACAATTTTTTCTGTATCTTTTAAATCAACTATCTGATTTTCAATAAAGCAAAAATCTCCTTTTTTTGCACCATCAAAATAATCATCAGATATTTTTAAATTAATATTTGTCTTTTCAAACAACTCTTCTGAATATTTGTTAATATGTAGTGTTTTATCACCTACATTTCTCACTATATCTCTTATAACATATCTATCCTTACTTTGTCTTCTTTCATTGAAATATAATCCATTTCTCTGATCTAAACATAAAATTGCTATCATTTCTCTCCACCCTTTTTTTCTTAAATATATTTTACTACTTTTAATTATTTTTAATATTATTTACTTTAATTATTGTTACTTATGTGAACTTCCAATTGATTATACGGAATAACAATATCATTTTTCTCAAGTACAACTTTTATAGTTTCAGTAAGATAATAAAAAGCATTCCAATAATCAGGTGTATCCACCCATGCTCTAGTCTCCATCTCTACTCCACTATCTGCTAAACTTACAACAACTATATCATTTCGCTCATCATTTTCATCTACATATGGACATTGTTTTACTACATCCAGGGCTATTTTCTTTGCCTTTTCAATATCATTTTCGTAATGAATTGAAAACTTTACGTCGACACGTTTACCATTTTCATTTGAATAATTTACAATTACATTTTTTGTAACATCACCATTTGGACATTTTACAATAGTGTTGTCATATTTTGTAATTGTGGTATATATAATGTCAATTTTCTTTACAATACCTTCTTCACCAAGTATTTTGACATAATCACCGGTTTTAAAAGGCTTTGTAAGAAGAATCAAAACACCTCCTGCAAAATTGGACAAACTTCCCTGCAATGCCAAACCTACAGCAACTCCCGCACTACCAAGTAAAGTAATAAAAGATGTTGTTTCTATTCCAATTTCAGCACATATAACTATAAACAATATAAAATAGCCTACAATTTTAACAATAGAATCTACAAACTTTATAACAGCTGTGTCAGCACTTGTTTTATTTAATATTTTCTTTGCGATTTTTCTCATTATTTTAATTACAATTTTTCCAATAATAAACAAAATAATTGCATTAATAATGTTTAAACCGAAATCAATAATTTTTTCTGTAAAATTATCAAAAAGGCTTGAGACTTTCTTTAAATTTTCAACGTTATTTTCACTTACTTTCTCACTTATTTCATTACTTATATCACTGGCTAGAAAAAAATTCATAGTATTTCTCCATATTACAAAAGAGGCTATTTATTAGCCTCTTTTATCTATTTAGTTTAAATCTACTGCATTTATTATTTTACTACTCTAACTTTAATAACACCATCAACAGCATTTAATTTTTCAATTAATGCATCAGTTACTTCATGATCTAAATCAAGAATAGCATATGCAAATTCTCCTTTTGACTTGTCAACCATATCAGCTACATTTACGCCTTCAGCAGCTACTGTTGATGACAACTGACCAATCATGTTAGGAATATTTTTGTGGCAAATTGTTACTCTGCTTACCTTATCACATACACCAAGTGTTGCTGCAGGATAGTTTACAGAATTCTTAATGTTGCCATTTTCAACAAAATCCATAATTTCTTCAACTGCCATGATAGCACAGTTGTCTTCTGATTCAGCTGTTGATGCTCCTAAATGTGGTGTAGCAATAACACCCTTAACGCCTGCAACCTTTGGATTTGGGAAATCTGTTACATAACGTTTTACCTTGCCGGATGCCAAAGCTTCAATCATGTCATCATCACATACAAGTAAATCTCTTGCAAAGTTAAGAACTACTACTCCGTCCTTCATCATAGCGATTGAATCTTTATTAATCATTTCCTTTGTATCATCAAGAAGAGGTGTATGTACTGTAATAAAATCACATTCTTTGAAAATCTCTTCTCTTGTTGGTACAACGTGAACAGCTCTCTTTAAGCTAAGAGCTCCTTCTACAGAAAGAAATGGATCAGTTCCATATACTTCCATACCCATTGAAACAGCCATATTTGCTACCAATCTACCTATTGCTCCAAGACCAATGATACCAAGTTTCTTTCCTTTGATTTCATTTCCTGCAAAGTTTTTCTTTGCTTTTTCCATATCTTTGCTGATATTGTCATTGTCAGTGTTTTCGTCAACCCACTTATTTCCACCGATAATATCTCTTGATGCAAGTAACATACCTGCTAAAACAAGTTCCTTTACACCATTTGCATTTGCACCTGGTGTGTTAAATACAACAACACCGTTCTCAGCACATTTGTCAAGTGGGATATTGTTTACACCTGCACCGGCTCTTGCAACTGCAAGTAAGCTTTCAGGTAAATCCAAATCATGCATTGAAGCACTTCTTACAAGTGCTACATCTGCATCCTTAAAATCATCTACGATTTCATAATTATCATTTAATTTGTTAAGTCCTAACTTTGAAATAGGATTTAAGCAATTTACTTTTGTCATTTTTATGTTCCTCCATATACATTTTTAATAAGATTGTATTACAATCCAACCTTATTAATTCAAAATATTAAGCGTTTTCTTCTTCGAATTTCTTCATAAATTCTACTAATGCCTTTACACCTTCAGTTGGCATAGCATTGTAAATACTTGCTCTCATACCACCAACTGTTCTGTGTCCTTTTAAATTTTCAAGACCTGCAGCCTTTGCTTCAGCAACAAACTTAGCATCTAAATCTTTGTCACCTGTTACAAATGGAACGTTCATAAGAGATCTGTCTTCTTTTACAACTGTTCCCTTAAATAATTTGCTGCTGTCTAAGTAATCATAAAGAATTTTAGCCTTTTCTTCATTATGTTTCTTCATTGCTTCAAGGCCACCCATCTTCTTAATCCACTTAAATACCTTGCCACAAATGTAAATACCATAGCATGGAGGTGTATTGTAAAGAGAACCTGCATCTGCCTGTGTTTTCCATGCAAGCATAGTTGGAACTGTGCTGTCAACCTCTTCAGGTATCAAATCTTCTCTAATAATTGCAATAACAACACCTGCAGGACCAACGTTCTTCTGAACGCCACCATATATCACACCATACTTTTCAACATCAATAGGTTCTGACAAGAAACATGATGAAACATCAGCTACTAATGTATGTCCTTTTGTGTTTGGAAGTGTGTGATATTTTGTTCCATAAATTGTATTATTTTCACAAATATATACATAATCAACATCATCTGCAATGTCTAAATCACTACAATCAGGAATATATGAGAATGTCTTATCTGCTGACGATGCAACTCTATCAACTTCTACATACTTTTCAGCTTCAGCAGCTGCTTTCTTAGCCCACTGACCTGTAACAATATATGCAGCCTTACCATTCTTCTTTAAGTTCATTGGAACAGCAGCAAACTGCTGTGATGCTCCACCCTGTAAGAATAATACTTTGTAATTGTCAGGAATATTCATCAAATCCCTAATATCCTGTTCTGCTTCATCAATAATCTGCTGGAATGCCTGTGAACGATGACTCATTTCCATTACGCTCATTCCTGTTCCCTTGTAATCAAGCATTTCATCTGCTGCTTCTTTTAATACTTCTTCCGGTAATACAGCCGGACCTGCTGAGAAATTATATACTCTAGCCATTTTTATTTTACCTCCAAAATCTGCTTATATTCTTTCATAATACTTTTTTATTTAAATTAACAATCGTATCCTTTAGCTGCCAAATCCTCTTCTGAGAATACTTCGCTAATAGCTGTGTTGGCAGGAACCATTGGGAATACCTTATCATCTTCATCGATTTGTGCATCAATAACACATGGAATATCCATTGCAATAGCATCCTTTAAAGCTGCTTCAAACTCTTCAACAGTTGTAACTCGGTATGCCTTTGCTCCCATACCTTCGGCAATCTTAACAAAATCAACCGAATCGTTAAGAACTGTGTTTGAATATCTCTTTCCATAAAATAATGTCTGCCACTGTCTAACCATACCAAGCACATGGTTGTTAATAACAATCTGAATAATTGGAATATTGTATCTTGTTGCTGTAGCAATCTCGTTCATATTCATTCTAAAGCAACCATCGCCTGCAATATTTACGCAAACTTTGTCTTTGTTGCCCATCTTTGCACCGATACATGCACCAACACCATATCCCATGGTACCAAGTCCACCTGATGTGATAAGCTGTCTTGATCTGTGATATTTGTAGAACTGTGCAGCCCACATTTGATGCTGTCCAACGTCAGTTGTAACAATTGCTTCACCCTTTGTGATATTGTAAAGTGAATCAATAACAGCCGGACCTGTAAGTTTTGATTTGTCCAAATAAAGTGGATATTTTTCTTTTAATTCTTTAATGTGTTTCATCCACTGTGGATGGTTCTGTTTGTCGAACTTCTTATTAAGTCTCAACAATACTTCTTTAATATCACCAATAATACTTGCATCAGCTTTAATATTTTTGTTGATTTCTGATGGATCAACATCAATATGTACAACATTTGCATTATCAGCAAATGCCTTTGCATTTCCAATAACTCTGTCTGAGAATCTTGCACCAAGAACTAAAAGTAAATCACATTCAGTCACACCAAAGTTTGATGCTTTTGTACCATGCATACCAATCATGCCTGTATATCTTTCATTGTCACCGTCAAATGCGCCCTTACCCATAAGTGAATCACATACAGGAGCATCAACTAACTCTGCAAACTCTCTTACTTCATTATCAGCTTCTGAAATAACTGAACCACCACCAACTAAAATAAATGGTTTTTCAGATGCCTTAATCATTTCTGCAACTGTATTTAAATCATCTTCAGTAATATCCTGTGTATATCTCTTAATTTCTTCCGGTTCTTTACTTGTAAAATCAATTTTGTTTGCTGTAACGTCTTTTGTAATATCAACTAATACAGGACCCGGTCTTCCACTTTTAGCAATCTTAAAGGCTTTTCTAAGTGTTGGAGCAAGGTCTTCAATTTCCTTTACAATAAAGTTATGCTTTGTAATTGGCATTGTTGCACCAACAATATCAATTTCCTGAAATGAATCTTTTCCAAGACCTGATTTTGCAACGTTTGCTGTAATTGCAACAACAGGAACCGAATCCATGTAAGCTGTTGCAATACCTGTAACAAGGTTTGTGGCTCCCGGACCTGATGTGGCCATACATACACCAACTTTTCCTGTTGAACGGGCATATCCGTCAGCTGCATGTGCAGCACCCTGTTCATGAGAAACAAGAATATGATTAATATCGTCTGAATTTTTGTAAAGTTCATCATAAATATTTAATATTGTTCCTCCCGGATATCCGAAAACAGTATCTACCCCTTGTTCTTTTAAACATTCAATAACAATCTGTGAACCGTTTAATATCATAATATCTCCCTCACTTTTTTTATTTATTTATCTCTAATGTAGCACCCTTGTTACCTGATGTAACCATTGATGCATATCTTGCAAGATAACCTGTTGTAACCTTAGGTTCTCTTGGCTGCCATTTTTCTTTTCTTTTTGCCATTTCTTCGTCAGATACATCTACATTTAATGTCATTTCAGGAATATTAATCTTAATAATATCTCCTTCTTCAACCAATGCAATAGGTCCACCCACAGCTGCTTCAGGTGAAACATGTCCAATAGATGCACCTCTTGAAGCTCCTGAGAATCTACCATCTGTAATAAGAGCAACTGTTTCGCCAAGTCCCATACCTGCAATAGCTGATGTAGGATTTAACATTTCTCTCATACCCGGACCACCCTTTGGTCCTTCATATCTGATAACCACAACATCACCGTCAACAATCTTTCCACCTTTGATTGCTACAATGGCATCTTCTTCACATTCAAATACTCTTGCAGGACCTTCATGTACCATCATTGAATCAGCAACTGCTGAACGCTTAACAACTGATCCGTCAGGTGCAAGATTTCCTTTAAGAACTGCAAGACCACCTGTTTTACTATACGGATTGTCTAATGGTCTTATTACTTCAGGGTTCTTGTTTACACATCCCTTAATATTTTCTCCTACAGTCTTTCCTGTAACTGTCATACAATCTTCATGTAATAAACCAAGTTCACTTAACTCATTCATAACTGCATATACGCCACCTGCTTCGTTAAGATCTTCCATGTATGTAGGACCTGCCGGTGCTAAATGACATAAGTTAGGTGTTTTTGCACTAATTTCATTTGCAAATGAAATATCAAAATCGAATCCGATTTCATGTGCAATAGCAGGAAGATGTAACATACTATTTGTTGAACATCCAAGTGCCATATCTACTGTTAATGCATTTAAAATTGCATCCTTTGTCATAATATCTCTTGGTCTTATATTTTTATTGTACATATCCATAACTGCCATTCCTGCATGTTTTGCAAGCTTGATTCTTTCTGAATAAACAGCAGGAATTGTACCATTTCCTTTAAGTCCCATACCAAGTGCTTCTGTTAAACAGTTCATTGAGTTTGCTGTATACATACCTGAACATGAACCACATGTAGGACAAACTTTTTCTTCAAATTCTTTTACATCATCAAGAGTCATCTTTCCTGCAGCGTTTGCTCCAACTGCCTCAAACATTGATGAAAGACTTCTTTTTCTGCCATGTACATGACCGGCAAGCATTGGGCCGCCTGAAACAAATACTGTTGGAACATTGACTCTGGCAGCTGCCATTAAAAGTCCCGGTACGTTTTTGTCACAGTTTGGAATCATAACCAACGCATCAAACTGATGAGCCAAAGCCATACACTCTGTTGAGTCAGCAATTAGGTCTCTTGTAACTAATGAATATTTCATTCCCTCATGTCCCATTGCAATACCATCACATACTGCAATAGCCGGGAACATAATTGGTGTACCACCTGCCATGGCAACACCCATCTTTACTGCCTGTGCTATTTTGTCCAGATTCATATGACCCGGAACGATTTCATTGTAAGAACAAACAATACCAACTAAAGGTTTTGCAAGTTCTTCTTCAGTCATACCAAGAGCATTGAATAATGATCTGTGTGGTGCCTGCTGAATTCCTGTTTTAACTGAATCACTCTTCATAATAACCTCCATATACAATTAAATTCTCTTTGCTATTTCGTCGCCCATTTCAGAGCATCCCACTAATGTCATTCCTTCTGACATAATATCTATTGTACGAATATTGTCTTCTAATACTTTCTGTACAGCTGCTTCTACTGCATCTGCTTCTTTATCCAAATCAAAAGAATATCTAAGCATCATTGCTGCTGATAAAATTGTGGCTATAGGATTTGCTTTATTCTGACCTGCAATATCAGGTGCAGCACCATGACTTGGTTCATACATGCCAAACTTGTCTTCTCTAAGAGATGCTGATGAAAGCATTCCGATTGAACCTGTAATCATACTTGCTTCATCTGATAAGATATCACCAAACATGTTTTCTGTAACAACCACATCAAACTGTGCAGGGTCTTTTACCAACTGCATTGCACAGTTGTCAACAAGCATATGTGTAAGTGTAACTTCAGGATAATCTTTGGCAACCTGGTTTACTACCTTATCCCAAAGTCTTGAACTGTCTAAAACATTTGACTTGTCAACGCTGATAACACTCTTGCGTCTCTTCATTGCTATCTCAAATGCTTTAATTGCAATTCTTCTGATTTCTTCTTCATTGTATGTTAATGTATCTGTTGCTGTAAGGACTCCGTTAACTTCTTCTGTCTTTCTTTCTCCAAAGTAAAGACCTCCTGTTAACTCTCTTACAATAATCATGTCAAAACCTGCATCTGCCACCGATTCTTTAAGTGGACATGCATCCTTTAACTCCTTGTAAAGATATGCCGGTCTTAAGTTTGCAAAAAGATTAAGTCCCTTTCTTATTGCAAGAAGTCCAGCTTCCGGTCTAAGGTTTGGTGGCAATTCGTACCAACTGTCCTTTCCGACCACACCACCTACAGCTCCAAGCAATACAGCATCATTTGCTTTTGCTGTAGCCAATGCTTCATCTGTAAGAGGTACACCATGTTTGTCAATGGAAACTCCTCCCATGTCAACTTCTGTGTAATTAAAGCTGTGTCCGTATTTATTTCCGACCACGTCAAGTACTTTTTTTGCTTCAGAGACTATCTCCGGTCCAATACCATCGCCGGGAATAACTGCAACATTAAAATTCATCGTTAATCCTTCTTTCTTTCTGGTTTCATTTAATATTGAATACAAAAATCCATATTAACTCGTAAAATTATACCCCAAAAATTGTCATTTTTCAACCATGCAGATATAATGTATTTCTTGATTATTTTTTATGTGTCAAAATTTTAATTTAAAATTCCTATTATATAAAAAACTTTCCACTTCCTATGTGCACTGTTGCAAAAGAAGAATTGTTGCTAAAGTATCACTAACCGGGTGTAAAGAATATGGTAATTAATATCCGTTTTTTTCATGACAATGGAAAAAGAACTGTTTTCCACAAACATGTAAAACAGTTCTTGTATTTCCTTATATACTTTATGAATTATTTTCTTTTTTTGATTTTTATTAATGCAAATCCTGCAAATAATAACGTTATACACATTGCAAAATAAACATTATTCTTAATTGAATTTTTAACTTTTCACCTGACTTATATACTTTTTGTACAAATATGATTTCATTTCCTAAAACCTTAATTATAATGTTCTTGTCACCGTTATTTGTTTTACAACCTTTAATGTAAATTGGTGATTCTGTTGCATCAGTTCCTATTTAGGATTTTCATAAGCAACTGTGCCTTTGCCTGTTGTCTTCTCACACCCTAAAAACTCATAACCCTTTTCAGGCTTTTAAGTTGGAACCGATTCAACTGTTTCATTAAATTTTACAGATTGGTCTGTATCCCCCTGTACTTTACCATAATCATCTGCCTCAAATTTAACGTTATATAAGTTTTTAACATATTCATATATGATAATGTTATTCTCTGTATTAATAGTTAATGTTTTATATCTAACGATTATTTCGTTATTATCCACATCTATAAAAAATTTGTTTATGGTGCTTTATTGTAAAGCATTTTTTCAGGATTGCAACATTTTTATCACAATCTATTACAATTTATTATTGTTTATTATTTTCTTGAAATATTTTTATTTTTTCCATATATAATGGAATGTTGACGCTATCTTATAGAACTTTTTTATTACTTTCTTTGATTTTTTCAAATTTTGTCAAAGGTCATTTTCCTGGTTTTGTAAAGATTTTTTCTTTCTTTTCTTTAAAAACTGAGTTTCATAATCAGAATATTGTACTACAAAAAAAAGACATTTAAATGAATCTAATCATCTAAATGTCTTTTCTTAGTACTTAACCTGTTATGCCTCTGCTTTTTCTACATCAACAATTGCTGATTTCTGCATTGGAATACGGCAGTTTTTGTTTCCACCAAACTCAACAATAACTGTATCGTCTGTCACATCAATAATCATACCATAAAATCCGCTTGAAGTTAAAACACTGTCTCCAACTTCTACTGCATCCATTAATTCTTTCTGCTTCTTTTCCTGCTTTTTCTGTGGTTTGATAGCAATAAAATACATAAATGCAATAATGATAACAACATAAATTACAATTATGAGCCAACTACTTGACTGTCCGGCTGCTACTAATAAATTCATTGTGAATCCTCCTATTTTTTGTCATTTTCTAAAAATCCATTGATTTTATTCTTTTTATATTCTGAGAAGTTACCATTTTCAATAGCCTCTCGAATTTCCTCCATCATTGTATTATAAAAATACAAATTATGCAACACGCATAAACGCATGCCTAGCATCTCTTTTGCCTTAAGTAAGTGACGTATATATGCTCTACTGTGATACTTACATGCAGGACACTGACATCCTTCTTCGATTGGTGAAGCATCTGTCTCATATTTTGCATTGAAAAGATTTAATTTTCCTTTGTTTGTATAAACATGTCCGTGTCTTCCGTTTCTTGCCGGATAAACACAGTCAAAGAAATCTACTCCTCTTTCCACAGCTTCTAATATGTTGGTTGGTGTTCCTACTCCCATAAGATAAATTGGCTTATCTTTTGGAAGATATGGTTCAACACTTTCAATAATACGATACATCTCATCATGGGTTTCACCAACTGCAAGGCCACCAATTGCATAACCGTCCAAATCAAGTTCTGAAATTTGCTTTGCATGTTCTATACGAATATCATCATAAATACCACCCTGATTGATACCAAATAGCATTTGATTTTTGTTGATAGTATCATCAAGAGTATTTAACCTGTCCATTTCATTCTTACAACGTTTAAGCCATCTTGTTGTTCTATCAACTGAGTTTTGCATATATTCTCTTGACGCAACACTTGACGGACATTCATCAAATGCCATAGCTATAGTTGATGCAAGATTTGACTGAATCTGCATACTCTCTTCAGGTCCCATAAATATTTTTCTTCCATCAATGTGGGATCTAAAATGCACACCTTCTTCTTTTATGCTTCTAAGACCTGCTAATGAAAATACCTGGAATCCACCTGAATCTGTAAGAATTGGTTTATTCCAATTCATAAACTTGTGAAGTCCACCCATTTTCTTTACAATATGATCTCCTGGTCTTACATGCAAATGGTATGTATTTGACAATTCGACCTGAGTTTTTATCTGATATAAATCTTCTGCAGCTACTGCGCCTTTGATCGCTGCAGCAGTACCTACATTCATAAATACAGGAGTCTGAATAGTTCCATGAACTGTTTTAAACTCTCCTCTTTTTGCGTTTCCATCTTTTGCTAATACTTTAAACATAATTAACCTCATTTTTTACAAACTTCATTAATTATATTATTTCTATTTGTTTAACGCAAGGAATTCTTTTAATCTTTTCTTATTATTTGATATTATTCTGTATCCTTGCTATAATTGGACAAGAATTTAACATAAGGGAGGCTTATATGGCTGGTTCAACATACGGAAATTTATTTAAAATCAGTAGCTGGGGAGAATCTCATGGCAAGGCTTTAGGCGTAGTTGTAGACGGTTGTCCTGCAGGAATAGATTTAACAGAAGAAGACATTCAGATATTTTTGGATAGACGAAAACCCGGACAGTCCAAGTTTACTACTCAGAGAAATGAAGACGATAAAATAGAAATTCTATCGGGAGTATTTGAAGGAAAAACTACCGGAACTCCTATTTCAATGATTGTAAAAAACAAAGACCATCATTCAGCAGACTACAGTCAGATTGCCAATTGCTACAGACCCGGACATGCTGATTATACTTTTGATGAAAAGTATGGTTTTAGAGATTATAGAGGTGGTGGCCGTTCATCAGGACGTGAAACTATCGGACGTGTGGCTGCCGGTGCCATTGCTTCAAAAATTCTTAAGTCTTTAGGAATTGAAATTACAACATATTCAAAATCAATTGGGGATGTAGAAATTGATTATAAAAAATTTGACAAATCAGAAATTTCTAATAATCCAATGTATATGCCTGATATTGATGCAGCAAATAAAGCAACCGATTTATTAAAAGAAAAAATGGAGCAAATGGATTCTGTCGGTGGCATAATTGAGTGTTTAGTAGATGGTATGCCTGCCGGTGTTGGGGAAACTGTTTTTGACAAGTTAGATGCAAATCTTGCAAAAGCAGTTATGTCCATTGGTGCTATTAAAGGTGTTGAGTTTGGTGACGGTTTTAAAGTTGCCGGTTTAACAGGTTCAACTGACAATGACGGATTTAAAATCAAAGATGATATTATAGAAAAAACATCAAATCATGCAGGAGGTATTCTTGGTGGCATGAGCGATGGCTCACAGATTATTTTGCGTGCAGCTGTAAAGCCTACTCCTTCTATTGCAAGAAGTCAGGATACAGTGAACAAATTAGGTGAAAACATCAATATAAATATTAAAGGTCGCCACGATCCTATTATTGTACCACGTGCTGTTGTAGTTGTTGAATCAATGGTAGCTATTACATTAGTCGATATGTTATTTACAAATATGACTTCAAGAATTGATAAAATTGTTAATTTTTATAAATAGACAATTAAATATTTTAATAATAAAGGTGTAAAACGTTACAATATTTATATCGTTTTACACCTTTTATTTATTTTCTAAATCTACGCTTAATATTTTTTCATAAATAAGACCTACTATAAACCAAATTGGTGCATAATCAAGTCTTATTACGCCCTTAAAATTGTACTTACTTTTACTGTAATCCCATGGACACTTACCGTTCCTTTTTAACGCATATCCGCTCAGAAATTCCGTCGCATAGATTCCTACTGTGTATATTATGCCACGCTGTACTTTTTTTATGTTATGAGCTTTTAGTTTATTGCTTAAAGGTTTAATTATTGATGCCATTCCATATATTGGAAACATCCAAATAGATGTATGTCCCACTAGTTTATAATCTTTTTTTCTAAAACATACGGCTGATGTAAAAATAACTTCCATGCACCAACCAATTATTCCACACTTTACAAAATTACATTGAAAATTTTTTCTCATAAAGAAATTATTTCCAATATGAATTCTTTTATTCAAGTATTTTCTAAACAAAATACTCATTCTCATATTTTCCTATAAATTTATGTAATATAAATTCATTTAAATTTTCAGGTCCAAAAAAAACACACCCCAATAAAAGTTTAAACTCTAATCGGGATGTGCAACTTTTCTTTAATTATTCATATAAAGGATATTTGTCTGTTAATGTCTTAACTTTTGCTTTTACAGCTTGGCAGTTACCCTGTGGGTCTTCTGCTATCATTGCCATACATTCCGCAATAACATCCATATCTTCTGTATTTAATCCTCTTGTTGTAACGGCAGGTGTTCCAATTCTTACACCACTTGTAATACCAGGCTTCTGTGGGTCATTTGGAATTGCATTTTTGTTACATGTAATATTTGCTGCATCAAGTGCAATTTCAAATTCCTTACCTGTTATGTTTTTGCTTCTTAAATCAACTAACATAAGGTGATTGTCCGTACCACCTGATACAAGATTAAATCCTCTGTCTGTAAGTCCTTTTGCCAAAGCCTGTGCATTGTCTACAATGTTTTTTGCATATGTCTTAAAATCGTCTGATAATGCTTCCTTAAAGCATACTGCCTTTCCTGCTATAACATGCATTAATGGGCCACCCTGAATACCAGGGAATACAGCCTTATTTAATTTATGCTCTAGAGCAAACTCCTCACTTGAAAGAATAAGTCCACCTCTTGGTCCTCTTAATGTTTTATGAGTTGTAGTTGTTGTTACATGAGCATATGGAATTGGGCTCATATGCTGACCACCTGCTACAAGACCTGCAATATGTGCCATATCTACCATAAGGTATGCACCAACTTCGTCAGCAATTTCCCTAAATTTCTTAAAATCAATTTTTCTGGCATACGCACTTGCACCTGCCACAATAAGTTTTGGCTTATTTTCAACAGCTATTTTTCTTACCTGATCATAATCTATGTAACCGTCTTCATTTACACCATAAGATACAATGTTAAAATATGTTCCTGAGATATTTACCTTAGAACCATGTGTTAAGTGTCCACCTGCATCAAGGCTCATACCCATAACTGTATCTCCAGGTTTTACTAAAGCAAAAAATACAGCTAAGTTTGCCTGTGCTCCTGAATGTGGCTGAACATTGGCATATGTACATCCAAATAATTCCTTTGCTCTGTCAATTGCCAACTGTTCTACAACGTCAACATACTCGCATCCACCATAATATCTTTTTCCTGGATATCCTTCTGCATACTTATTTGTAAGGTGACTGCCCATAGCAGCCATAACGCCCCTGCTTACTAAATTTTCAGATGCAATAAGTTCAAGATGAGAACGTTGTCTTCCCATTTCGTCTGCCATTGCAGCGTAAACTTCCGCGTCTGCATTTTTAACTTCGTCAAATGAAAACATTCTAATACCTCCTAATGTCAATAAGATACACTGCACCTCTCGGTGCAACTTTAATCTTATATTACTTTACCATAATACAGTGTATTTTTAAATTGCTTTTTTACAATTTAGTTAAATTTGTTAATTTGTTAACTATTATATATCAATTTTTTGTTCAATATCATTTGTTACTTCTACAGGTGGAACCTGACATCTGTTTTCTACCTGATATTTACAGTCTTTAACATTGTAGCATTTTCTCTCTTCATCTTTTAATCTTCCTTCGCATTTTGGTGGATTAAGTTCTAAAAGTTTTATTTCTTTTGACAACAATCCACTTTCAACAAATTTAAGACATGTGTTTTCGCTTCTGCCTGAAGTATCAGCTTTTATAGGATGAGTTTTGTCAATATAAGGAATTTCGTATCCCTCATAGTAAACAGTTCTCAAAATTAAGGATAATCCAAGTGAAAATGTGCCTGTTGTACTGTCATAATTCATTGCCTTACATGTTCCATTTAAGTTTACACCATTTGTGACAAAATTATTTCCCTGATACATACCAACAACATTTATATAGTTGACATTCCCAGCAGTCATTCCAACACCCATTGGAGTGAAAATGTCAAAAACTATATTTTGTGGGTTGGTCTTTTCATCAAAGTAGTTATAATCCGGGCTTTCTGCGCTACCAGGCAGGTAATTTCCCGTAATAATTGTAGAGCCTAAATATTTTCCACACAGGTCAAACAGTTTTACTTTTGCTGTAATGGCTATATTGGTTAATGTTACTTTGCTACAGTTTGGTCTCATAGCATCAGTAATTGTTGTAACCGGATTTTCGCCAACCGGCGTTATTGAAATATTTACAATATCAGCTGTTATACATTCAGCTTCTTTGTAATCAGCTATTACAGCTTCAGGCAATGTAAACTGTCTGCATACATTTACACCAATTTCATCGTATATAACAGGGACATATATAGAAAGATTTTCGGGTCTTCCACATATTGCTTCGTTACATACATCTTTTCTTTTGCAATTGCATAAACATTTATCTGCTTCCATTTTTTCCTCCATAAAGTCTTTGATATATTTTATGCCAAATGTATTTTTTGGTTCTATTTTCTAATCTTTTTAATATATATATTAGTAGGATAATTATAAAAGGAGCTACATATGTATAAAATTATGGCATTTAATAATGGACAACCAATTATTTTATTTTTAGAAAGTGAAAAAGTGTACATGTACACTGCAAATGGAGGCAGGATTTACCAAAAAGGTGTTATTTTTGATGACGTGGGAAAGGATTTTGATGTGTTTTCCTGTGATAATCAATATATCTATTACATATCAACAGATAACAAAATTAAACTTGCAATGTTAAATCAGGACAGATTTACTGAATTTTTGTCTATTCCAATGGAAGATTCAAAAAATAATGTAGAAATAGTCAACGTTTCACCTTTAATGTGCCAAAACGAACTTTATATTTTTTACTGCAATCATAACAAATCAACAGAAAAATTTGAAATATACTATATTCTTTCTACATGTCCAAATAAAAGTTGTCTAATTGAAAGAAATATAGACATCAACACCAATTTTGATGTTTTTAGTGCCAATGAAAAAATTGGTCTTGTTTTAAATGACAATTACTACTATTTAAGCGCTGACAAAAAAATGATTAATATAAATAATAATTTAGAAAATAGCAATAAAATCCATTCTTTAAATCAAAATATTGAAGATTTAAAAAAAGCCCTTTCCAAAAAAAGTAATGAACTGATAACAGCTCAAAAACTATTATCCGAAAAAGATTCTGAAATAAATGATTTAAAGGCTACTCAGGACCATATTTCAGTTCAATACAACGAGCTTGCCGAATATGCCGGTAAGTTGCAGGATGAGCTTAGAAAAATTCGCTATATGTGAATTTTTCTAAGAAAAATCATCCCAACACCGTCGGCAAGTATCCATCCAATAGGAATGGAAAGCCATATTCCTATCACACCTATTAAGGATGCTAGAATATAGGCAAGGAAAACTCTTGTTCCAAGAGATACTATTGTTAACATTAAAGATATTTCAGGCTTTTTAACTCCTCTGAAATATCCGTATAGCAAGAATAAAATACCAATAAGGAAATAAAATGTCCCCTCAATTCTTAAGTATTTGATTCCAATTTCAAGTATTTTTACTTCTTTTGTGTCTATAAAGATACTCAAAAGTCCTTTTGCAAATATAAATATAAATAATGATACTATGGCACAAAAAACTACTGTAATAACTGTGGCTGATTTTGTGCCTTTCTTTATTCTGTCAGCTTTATTTGCACCATAATTTCCTGATACAAATAAAGAATAGGCACTTCCAAACTCCTGAGCCGGCATATATGCCAATGTGTCAATTTTTACTCCTGCGGCAAATGCTGCCATAACACTTACACCAAAAGTATTTACTAGTCCCTGTACCATTAATATTCCAAAATTCATAACTGATTGCTGTGCAGAAGCTGCCAATGAATATCTGAATATTTCCTTAAATGGCTTATTTGAGCCAAGAAATCCTTTAACTGAAAATCTATATATAGGATTTTTTATCCATGTATAAATCCAAAGTCCTACACCTGATACTGCCTGAGATATAACTGTGGCATAGGCTGCACCTTCTATGCCCATATTACATACAACTACCATATATATGTCTAATATAATATTTAACACCGACGATATTACAAGAAAAATCAATGGTGTGGTAGAATCTCCTCTTGCTCTTAATAAAAAGGCAAAATAATTGTACAAATAAACAAATAATATTCCAACAAACACAATCACAAGATATGAATGCATAATTGTTATAAGACTTTTTGGAGTATTTAATACTGACAATATAGGATAAACAAAAATTTCAGTAACTACAGTCAATACTATGGCAATAACAGATAATAAAGCAAAGGAAGCTAATGATGCCTCCTTTTCTTTTTCTTTATCTTTTTTGCCATTATAAAAAGAAAATATTGCTCCACACCCCATGCACAATCCAATTATAATTGAATTTATAAAAGTCATGAGAGAATATGCCGAACCAACTGCTGACAATGCTTCTGCGCTAATATATCTTCCCACAACCCATGTGTCTACAAGATTGTAGCACTGTTGTAGAAGATTTCCTGCAATCATTGGCAGTGCAAATATAAGCATATTTTTTGTTATACTACCTTCTGTAAGATTTCGTCCCATTTAATTATCTTCCTAATACATTACAAAAGCCATCTGAAAATGATATCGTTAATCACTATAGTAGAGTAAAATATCATTAATTAGATGACTTTTATAATTTTAATCTTTATTCTTCTGTGTTTTCCGCTTTTTTAATTATATCAATTGATAATTCTTCAAGCTGTTTTGAATCAACAGGACTTGGAGCCTTAGTCATAAGACATGAAGCATCTTTTACTTTAGGGAAAGCAATTACTTCTCTAATATTATCTTCCTTTGCCATATGCATAACCAATCTGTCAAGTCCGTAAGCAAGTCCTGCATGTGGTGGAACACCGTACTTAAATGCATCTAATAAGAAACCAAACTGCTCATGGGCTTCTTCATTTGTAAATCCTAACGCCTTAAACATTCTTTCCTGAATGTCTTCCTGATGGATTCTAACACTACCACCACCAAGTTCAGTACCATTTAATACAATATCGTAAGCCTTAGCTCTAACCTTACCTAAATCTGTATCAAGATACCGTAAATCTTCTTCCATTGGCATTGTAAATGGATGATGCATAGCAAGATATCTGTTCTGTTCATCTGACCATTCAAACTGTGGGAATTCTACAACCCATAAGAAGTTCCACTTGTCTTCAGGAATTAATTCAAGCTGCTGTGCAAGTTCTAAACGAAGAGCTCCTAAAACATTCCACACAACCTTGTTTTTATCAGCTGCAAATAAAAGTAAATCTCCAGCTTCACCTTCCATCGCTTTTACCAGATTATCTAATTCTTCTTCTGTCATGAATTTTGCAAAGGATGACTTGTAAGTACCATCTTCATTAATGCAAAGGTATGCAAGACCTTTTGCACCATTTCCCTTTGCAAGATCAACTAACTTGTCAATTTTCTTTCTTGGCATATGTCCCTGACCTTTAACGTTAATACCTCTTACTGTACCACCGTTTTCAATGGCACCTGTAAATACGCCAAATCCACAACCATCAACTACTTTTGTAACATCAACCAATTCCATGCCAAAACGTGTATCCGGCTTGTCTGAACCAAATCTGTCCATTGCTTCCTGCCATGTCATTCTTGGCATTGGAAGTGGAATGTTTACATCTAAGATTTCCTTAAACATTGCCTGTAATAATCTTTCGTTTACATCAATAACATCGTCAATGTCAACAAATGATAATTCCATATCTACCTGTGTAAATTCAGGCTGTCTGTCTGCTCTTAAATCCTCATCTCTGTAACATCTTGCAATCTGTAAATATCTGTCAAATCCTGAACACATCAACAACTGCTTGTAAAGCTGTGGAGACTGTGGAAGTGCATAAAACTCTCCCGGATGTACTCTACTTGGTACTAGATAGTCTCTTGCTCCTTCAGGAGTACTTTTACACAAAGTTGGTGTTTCAATTTCAAGGAAACCTTCACCCTGCATAAACTTTCTTATAAAAGTTGTAACATCACTACGCAACTTAATATTTTTCTGTAATGAAGGTCTTCTTAAATCAAGATATCTGTACTGTAATCTTAATTCTTCTCTTGTATTAACGTTTTCCTCAACAGGGAATGGTGGTGTATCTGATTCTGATAAAATACGAAGTGTATTTACTGTAACTTCAATGTCACCTGTTGATAAATCTTCATTAATTGCACCATCACGTTTTATAACAACACCTTCTACTGCAATTACGAATTCACTTCTAAGATTTTTTGCTTTTTCAAAAACTTCTCCATTATTTTCGTCAAATACTAACTGAAGAATTCCTGATCTATCTCTTAAATCGATAAAAATAAGGCTTCCTAAATTTCTTCTTTTCTGAACCCAGCCCATAACTGTAACTGTTTCGCCAATATTTTTGTTACTTACTTCTGTACATCTGTGACTTCTGTGAAGTCCCTGCATTGACTCTGCCATAACTTTTCCTCCTGAATAATGTTTAATGCCCTCCCTTTAAAGGTTGGCTATTTTTGGAAACAATTATTGATTTTAACCTTGTTTCCTTAATATTTTATTTTTATTTTAACGGATTTTTATAAAACTCTTTAAAGTTCTCAAAGCCCTGTGCCTTTAACTGCTCTTTCTGGAACTTTTTGTTTTTGTTCATTCTTGTAACAAGTACTTGTGTTCCTGTTTTTCTTTCTTCCTGTGCCTTGGCAATAACTTCGCAAAGTCTGTCACCTTCAACACCTTTTTCAATAAGGTATACAACCTTGTCATAATCTTCAGGAATTTTAAATCCCTGTTCCATTAATAATAAAACAATTCTTTCAAATCCAATTGAGAAACCACATGCCGGCACATCATGGCCTGTAAACTTTCCAACCATCTTGTCATAACGGCCACCACCGCCACAGCTTCCACCAAACTCAGGAATTGCAATTTCAAAAATTGTTCCTGTATAATACGACATTCCTCTAACCAATGTTGGATCAAATACAATTTCAAAATCAGATGACTTTGTAGCCTTTACACTATCAATAATTTCATCCATCCACTGTTTTACGTCATCCCCTATAAAATCACCAAGCTTGTCTGCTAAGTATCCGATAGAATCTGACTGATTTTCAATTTCTTTAAATAACTGTGTATATTTTTCAACTGATTCAGGTGCGAATTCATATTTAATTAATTCTTCCTTAACACCATCCAAACCAATTTTGTCCATCTTGTCAAGAATAATGAAAACACTGTCAAATGACTCTTCAGGAAATCCGCTGTATGAAGCCATTGCTTTTAAAATTCTTCTTTCATTAATTCTAATCTGGAAATTTTTAAACCCTAATTTTCCAAGTGTAGTTGTTGTTGCTAAAATAAGTTCAATTTCAGCTAAATTACTTGGATCACCTAATATATCAATATCGCACTGCATAAACTGACGATATCTTCCTCTTTGTGGTCTGTCGGCACGCCAAACGTTTCCCATCTGTAACGCCTTAAATGGTGATGGTAAATCATTGGCATTTTTTGAATAATATCTAACAAGAGGAACTGTTAAGTCATATCTTAAACCATTGTCAACTACATCCATTTCTTCAGTAGCAGTTTCTAAATTTAACTTTTCTCCTCTTTTTAAAATCTTAAAAATTAACTTTTCGTTTTCTCCACCCTGCTTGCTTGTAAGGTTTGTAATATGTTCAACACAAGGTGTCTCAATCTGAGTAAATCCAAATGCATTATAAGTTTCCTTAATTACATTTTGTACATAATTTCTTATTTTCATTTCTTCAGGAAGAATATCTTTCATTCCTGTAACCGGTTTCTTACTTAAAGCCATGTCTTTGCTCCTTATATTTTTCTAACTTGTATATTTTACTATTAAATAGCAAAGAACACAAGTATTCTGTCTTTTATTATTTTACAAAATAATTGTTTTTTCTTTCAATCATTTCGTCTATTCTGTCAATATATTGGTCCACATTTTTCAGTGTGTCGATTCTTGTGGCACTTTTTCTATCATCTGAAATCAGCTTTGTTACTGCTCCTGCTCCACATGCCCACACGTCCTGGTAGTCACCCATCATCAAAATATTATAAATTCCTTCCTTGCCGGGTAGGGAATATCCAACGTTTTCCTGATTTCCTGCCATATTCTTTTGTCTGTACAAATAGTATGGTTTCATGCCCATTTTATAAGCATACTCTTTTGTAATATCCATTAAATTTGTGTTATTATCAAAACTTAAATCAGAATATTTTTGTCTGTTCATATTAAGCCTTGAGCCACGCTTTAATGCCAGTGAATGAACTGTAATCCCATCAGGTGAAAGTTTCATCACCTGCTCCATAGAATATTTAACCATGTCCTCAGTTTCATTTGGAAGTCCCACAATAAAGTCCATGTTGATATTGTCCATACCACAGTCTCTTGCCATATTGAAAGCATTAACAACCTGACTGATAGTATGTTTTCTACCTATTATATCGAGAGTTTCCTGATTCATTGTCTGAGGATTAATGGAAATTCTTGAAACATTCTGGTTCTTTAAAACCATTAATTTATCCCTTGTAATGCTGTCCGGCCTTCCTGCCTCAACGGTAAATTCTTTTACAGTATTAAAATCAAAATTTTCTTTTAAAGCATTAATCAGTCTGTTAAGCTGGTTTGGTTCCAATGTGGTAGGTGTGCCTCCACCTATATAAACGGAATTTAGTTCCTTATCTTTTAGTTTTTCTCCAACAAATTTAATTTCCTTAATTACCGAATCTATATATTTATCTACTTTTTCTTTGTATCTGCCTAACGGATATGATGTAAAGGAACAATAAAGACACGTTGTGGGACAAAATGGAATACCCACATACAAACTATAGTTTCCCTTGTAATTTACATTTAAGAGAACTTTCTGTTCCATATTTGAAACATCCATTGCAAGGTCCAGTTTATTATCAGAAATAAAATAAGTTTCTTTCATTTCTCTTCTTATCTGTTCATCTGACATTCCCTGTTCTCTTAACATTCCGGGAATTTTTGCAGGTCTTATTCCTGTTAAATTTCCCCAAGGCAAATCCCGTCCAATATCTTTTTTCATTAAACAGTATAAAAGCTTTTTAAGAGTGTTTTTCGTGTCTCTTCTATCCTTAAAATCACAAAAAATTTCATCTTCAAAAAGCTTTTTTTCTTGTTCAGACAATGATGCACTAATCTTTTCATCTTTAAAAATAACATTTAAAACCCTGTAAGACTCTTTTATGTCTTCATTGATTTTAAATGGATGTCCTACATAAAAAGCCTGCACCATTGACTGAATATCATATTCAAATTGTTTTGGTTCTATCTGAATGTCTATCATTAATAATATACCTTTTCACTATCAATTGTTGTTAAATCCATATGTCCCGGATACACTGTTGTTTCTCCCGGTAGCACCAACAACTTTTCTTTAATTGATCTGATAATTGCAGCCTCGCTTCCACCTGGAAAATCTGTTCTTCCTCTACTTTGATGGAAAAGAGTATCTCCACTAAATAAGACTTCATCATCTGCTAAATAATAGCATCCGCTGCCTTGTGTATGTCCCGGAGTTAAAATAAATTCAATATCCATACCGGCAATGGTAAACTTTTCGCCATCTTTTAAATATTTGTCTGCACAAATGCTTACAGGATTGCCAAACATTGCTGATAAATTGGCTCTTGTATCCACCAAAAGTCTATCCTCTACTTCTGAAGCGTATACAGGAATATTGTATTTTTCTTTTAATTCTGTTACTGCGCTAATATGGTCTGCATGACCATGTGTAAGTAAAATTGCCTTTGGAATCATTTCCATGTGGCTTACATTTGTGCTGATTTTCAAAGCATCATCACCAGGATCCACAATAAATCCCTCTTTTGTATCAGTGTTCATACACAAGTAACAATTTGTATAACACTCACTAACTAAAACACTTCTAATTTTAATATTTCCCATCTATTTCTCCTTTTCAAAAATGAAGACAATTGTTATCCACTACACTATTCCCCTCTGTGACAGTTGACAAATTAACGAAAGCACGCTCCCGCTGCCAAACGCTCGTAGCGGTTCTATAAAGCCAACTACGCTGCCTTTATGAACCGACGGCGTTAGAGCACTTTCTATTAATTTTGTCAGCTGTCACATAGAATAAAATTATTGCTATTATATAACAATTGTTTTCATTTTTCTCAATGCTCAATAAATATCATCTATAACATTTAACTACTTGTTCGCTCAATATCGATTATACTATCAATTGTACGAATTTTGGCAATAAGGCTGTTTAATTCTTCAGTGCCCTGAATTGCAAACGTCATAGTTATTGTTGCAATGTCAGACTTACTTGTTCTACTGTTGATGCTATTTACATCAATGTTTCTTTCTGTAAATATTCTTGACAAATCAGTTAAGATACCAACACGGTTGTTTGCATATATAACAATTTCTGTCATATACTTGCCATCCTGACTGCCTTCGTCTCCAGCCCAGCTTGCCTCAATCAATCTGCCTCTTTCGTGTTCAGGAAGATTCATAATGTTTATACAATCTGTTCTATGAATAGAAACGCCACGACCTCTTGTAACAAAACCTACGATTTCATCGCCGGGAACAGGGCTACAGCATTTTGAAAATCTAACTGCCACATCATCCATTCCCTCAACAATAATTCCACTTTTTGGATTATGTTTTCTATTGTCATTGTTTTTGTTATTATTTGTCTCATTTAAAATATCTTCATCTGTTACTTCTACTTTGTGGTCTTTCTCGTATTCATCAACCAGTTTGTTTACAATCTGACCTTCTTTTAAACCACCATGTCCAATGGAAGCAACAAGGGAATCCCACTCTTTGTAACTGTATTTCAAACGAACTTTTTCCATATACTGTGGCTTTAATATATCTGATAAAACAATATTTTTTGCCTTGCAGTATTTATCAATAAGTTCTTTACCTTTTACAATGTTCTCTTCTTTATTTTGCTGTTTAAACCAAACATTTATTTTGTTTTTTGCCTGTGTGCTTTGTACAATCTTAAGCCAATCCATACTTGGACCTGTTGAATTGTTTGATGTAATAATCTCAACACGGTCTCCATTTTGGATTTTATAGTCAATGTTTACCATCTTACCATTGACTCTTGCACCAACCATTTTATTTCCTACTGCACTATGAATACTATATGCAAAGTCAATAGGTGTAGAACCACTTGGAAGATTCTTAACATCTCCATTTGGAGTAAAACAATATACTCTTTCTGAGAACATGTTAAGATCATCTTTCAACAAATCTATAAATTCATGATTGTCTGACATGTCTCTCTGCCATTCGAGAATCTGTCTTAACCATGCAATTTTCTGCTCTTCATTATCACCGTCACCGGTAATATTTTCTTTATACTTCCAGTGAGCTGCGATACCATACTCGGCTGTTTTGTGCATTTCGTATGTTCGAATTTGTATTTCAAAAGGCTGTCCGTTTGGTCCAATCAAAGTGGTATGCAGTGACTGATACATATTCTGTTTTGGCATGGCAATGTAATCTTTGAATCTTCCGGGAACCGGTGTATATTTTTCATGTATAATACCAAGTGCACCATAACATTCCATTACACTGTCTACAATAATACGCACCGCAAATACATCATAAATCTGGTCAAGTGTCTTATTTTGTAATGTCATCTTTTTATATATACTAAAATAATGCTTTACTCGTCCATCAATTGTGGCTTTTATTCCAGCCTTTTCAATATGGTCTGCAACCTCAGATATCAGATTGCTCATAAATTCTTCTCTATGTTCAAGTCTTTCATGAACACCTTCAACAAGTTCTCTATATTTTTCAGGTTCCAAATATCTTAAAGCCAAGTCATCCAATTCGATTTTAATTTTGGAAATACCAAGTCTATCAGCAATAGGGGCATAGATGTCCATAGTTTCCTTAGACTTTTCCTTTTGCTTTTCAGGTGTCATGTACATAAGTGTACGCATATTGTGAAGTCTGTCGGCAAGTTTTATAAGAATCACCCTTATATCCTTTGCCATGGCAAGAAACATTTTTCTTAAATTTTCTGCCTGTTCTTCTACTTTGTCTACATCATAGTCCAGTTTGGTAAGTTTTGTAACACCATCTACCAAATCTGTTACTTCCTCACCAAACTCGCGAATCATAATCTCACGGGTTGCCGCTGTATCCTCTGATAAGCCTTTATTTGTTTATCCCAATTATATCCCCTTGGTTGAG
>URQO01000022.1 GCA_900550135.1 uncultured Eubacterium sp. | reverse complement strand
CGACCACCGAGATCTACACTCTTTCCCTACACGACGCTCTTCCGATCTTCCCTGCAATTGATATCCAGAAATCCGGTACAAGAAGAGAGGATCTGCTGCTGAGTAAAGAAGAACAGGAAGCGGTTTACATTATGCGAAAAGCCCTCAATGGAATGAAGTCAGAAGATGCGGTAGAACAGATCCTGAATATGTTTACCCGTACGAAAAATAATGCTGAATTTGTGCAGACTGTAAAAAAACAGAAGTTTATCTGAAACGTTGTAAAAAAACAGTTACTGTTCGCTCCGTTCTCAGTAACAAAAATATTAAATAAATTTTAAAATAAATTTTAAAATAACTTGCATTCCATGGGACGATATGTTATACTCATAAAGCTGTTTAATAGTAAATTCGTCAAATGAATACGAATAGAAAATAGAATCTTTACAGAGAGGTGAAAATCATGAGAGAAGGAATCCATCCTAATTATTATCAGGCAACTGTAACCTGCAACTGTGGTAACACATTTGTAACCGGCTCCACCAAGCCTGAGCTTCACGTAGAAGTTTGCTCCAAGTGTCATTCATTCTACACTGGCCAGCAGAAGTCTGCAAGAACCGATGGCCGTATTGATAAGTTCAATAAGAAATACGGTGTTAAATAAGATTGCAAGCGAACGGTTGAGGTATTCTTATCTCAACCGTTTCTTGTCGTACAGAAAGTGCTTTCCTATACGACAAAAAGGATTCTGTTTTATATTGCATTACGAGGACAAAGTTTATGGCTAGAAGGAAAAGTCGTTATTCCGGAATCGGCGGTCAGGCCGTACTGGAAGGCGTTATGATGAAAAATAAAGAAAAATACGCGGTGGCGGTCCGTAAGCCGGACGGCGAGATCGAAGTGGAAGTTGAGACTTATCAGGGGCTGGCTCACGGCAGTAAGATCAAGGAGCTTCCCTTTATCCGCGGTATTTTTAATTTCCTGGATTCTCTGCTCCTGGGAACCAGGGCGTTAAATTATTCTGCTTCCTTTTATGAAGAGGAGGACAGTAAAGAGACAAAGTTCGATAAAGCAATGGATAAAATGAGCGGCGGTAACGGAGAGAAATTATTATCCGGAATCGTGACGGTGATCTCTGTCGTGCTGGCAGTGGGACTCTTCATTGTACTTCCTTATTTTATTTCATCTCTGTTTGAGAGCTTTATCCGCAATCGTTCTCTGATGTCGATTATCGAGGGTGTGATCCGTATTGCCCTGTTTTTACTGTATGTATGGGGCATCAGTGCCATGAAGGATATCCGCAGACTGTATCAGTATCATGGTGCGGAACACAAGTGTATTAACTGTATCGAAAAAGGCAGACCCCTTACGGTGCACAACGTGATGCATAGCTCCAGGCTGCACAAGCGTTGCGGAACCAGCTTTATTTTCTTTGTTATGCTGGTAAGCATTGTGCTGTTTTTCTTTATTCAGGTGGACAATGTAGCGGAGAAGGTGATCTTTCGTATTCTGCTGATGCCTGTTGTGGCAGGAATCTCTTACGAGATCATCCGCCTGGCAGGGCGCACGGACAATATCTTTATTAAGATTCTGTCGGCTCCCGGTATGTGGATCCAGCGTATGACTACCAAGGAGCCGGATGAGAGCATGGCAGAGGTAGCTATTGCATCTGTAGAAGCAGTATTCGACTGGAAGAAATATTTACAGGATACCTTCGGCTACGAAGTGGACGAGAGCTGGATGAAAGATGAGGCTTCCGCAGAGCCGGAGGATTAAGATGACCTATCGGGAATGTTACGAACAGGGCTGCCGCACCTTACAGGCAGCGGGAATCGAGGAAGCTGCACTGGATGCGAGACTTTTACTGGAAGCCGTGTGCGGTACGGACCGCAACGATCTGCTGGTGCACGGCGAACAGCCGGTGGCACCGGAAGCGGAAGAAAAGTATCTGAACTGGATCCGTCAGCGCGCGGAGCATATTCCCCTGCAGCAGCTGACTGGTGAACAGGGTTTCATGGGGCTGACTTTTAACGTCAATGAGCATGTGCTGATCCCGAGGCAGGATACCGAGATCCTGGTGGAGGAGGTCCTTAAGGAACTCCATGACGGGATGCGTGTGTTAGACATGTGTACGGGATCCGGATGCATTCTGTTAAGCCTGCTGCATTACAGCAATGATTGTGAAGGACTGGGTGTGGATCTGTCAGCTGAGGCACTGGAAGTGGCAGGACGGAATGTCTTGAAGGTGCTTACCCCGGAAAAAGCGGAGCATGCGCATTTTTTACAGAGCGATCTGTTTGAAAAGGTGGAGGGAAAATTCGAGATCATCGTGTCGAATCCGCCTTATATCGCCAGTGCGGAAGTGGAGAAACTGATGCCGGAGGTACGGGATCATGAACCCAGGATGGCACTGGACGGTACAGAGGATGGTTTATATTTTTACCGTCGTATCATCGAAGAAGCAGGAAAACATCTGGTGAGCAGTGGAATGCTCTTTTTCGAGATCGGATATGACCAGGGACAGGCTGTATCGGAGCTGATGCGCACCGAAGGGTACTGCGAGGTACAAGTGGTGCAGGATTATGCCGGTCTGGACCGGGTAGTTTTTGGAACGTATGTAACAGTTCAGCCCTCACCATTCGCAAAGTCGCGCTGACACGCTTTCCGTCACTTCGTGACTACCTTTGCTCATAAACCTGGCGCTTAGTTCATGAACATATTCGTTCACAAAATCATGCAAGCATGATTTTTGCTCTCCAATATGTTCATGGCTGAACTGTTACAACTTATATTGAGAGGAATTAGTTATGTTTGACAAGTTAGAAGATTTATTGATTCGTTTTGAAGAGATCATGGGCGAACTGCATGAACCCACGGTCACGAATAACCAGGAACGTTTCCGCAAGCTGATGAAGGAGCAGAGTGATCTGACTCCCATCGTGGATGCGTATACAGAGTACAAAAAGTGCAAACAGGATATCGAAGATTCTCTTTCCATGCTGGAAGAGGAAAAAGACGAAGAAATGCGCGAGATGATCAAGGAGACGTTAAACGACAGCAAGAAGCGCGTAGAAGAGCTGGAGCAGGAGCTGAAGATCCTGTTACTGCCCAAGGATCCTAATGATGACAAGAATGTGATCGTGGAGATCCGTGCCGGTGCCGGTGGCGATGAGGCTGCACTGTTCGCAGCGGAGATCTATCGTATGTATGTGCATTATGCCGAGAAGCAGCGTTGGAAGGTAGAGCTGATCAACGTGGATGAGATCGGTATCGGCGGTATGAAGGAAGTACAGTTTACCATCAGTGGACAGGGTGCTTACTCCAAGATGAAGTATGAGAGTGGCGTACATCGTGTACAGCGTGTGCCGGAGACCGAGAGCGGCGGACGTATCCATACTTCTACAATCACGGTAGCAATCATGCCAGAAGCAGAAGAAGTAGATGTACAGCTTGATATGAACGATTGCCGATTCGATGTATTCCGTGCTTCAGGAAATGGTGGTCAGTGTGTAAATACAACTGACTCCGCTGTTCGATTAACACATATCCCAACAGGTATCGTTATTTCCTGTCAGGATGAAAAGTCACAGCTTAAAAATAAAGATAAAGCATTGAAGGTTCTTCGTGCAAGACTTTACGAATTGGAATGCCAGAAGAAACAGGATGCTGAATCAGAAGCAAGACGTAGCCAGATTGGTACTGGTGACAGATCAGAAAAAATCAGAACATACAATTTCCCACAGGGAAGAGTAACAGATCACAGAATTAAGTTCACTACACATAGATTGGAAAATGTAATGAATGGTGATTTGGATGAAATTATTGACAACTGTGTAGCAGCCGACCAGGCAGCAAAACTTGCACAGGTAGAAGACTAAAACACAAAAACTGCCAGAGCATGTCAGTTTTACAATTTAAGAGAGATAATAATTGGTCGAAAGCACGCTCCCGCTGCCAAACGCTCGTAGTGGTTCTATCAAGCCGACTGCGCTGCCTTGATGAACCAACGGCGTTTGAAGCACTTTCTCCCAAAGTATTATCTCTCTTAAATTTTGTAAAATCGTAAAGATGCTGGCAGTTTTTATGTGTCTTAGTCTATGGAAAAAAAGAATAAATGAGTGAAATAGAGAGAGAGCTTTAAAGGATGCATAAAATGAATGTGTTTATATATTGTTTGCAGAAATATATTTTAAAAAGAAAAAGTAAAAGTGTGAAAAGAGATAGGGTAGAAAAAGTAGGGATATTTGATTGTAACCAGGTTTGCTCAGATATACGAAATACTGCCTATTATTCTAATTATAATTGCAAATCTATGGTCGCTTTTTGTGGGAAAATAATACAAGAAAACTGTGGAAAGTTTATCCGGAATACAATTTAAGAGAGATAATAAAATTGGAGAAAGTGCTTCAAACGCGGTCCGTTAATTAAGGCAGTGAAACTGGCTTAATATAACCGCTACCAGCGTTTGGCAGCGGGAGCGTGCTTTCGACTATTTATTATCTCTCTTAAATGTACGAGAAAAAATCCACAGTTTTTATATGCTGTAGCATGCTTGTTTGGTTATTGTTTCGTAGGATGAACATATTTTGTCAGCAATGCATACAATTACGCTTTCTCTATAGCGTGGAAGTTTGATGTTTAACGGAAACATATGCTTTCTTATAATGTCCATTTCTATTTTTGTTAAATCAAAATCTTTTGTGGCATTATTTAGTGCAGTTTCAGCATGACTAAAACCATGCCATTTGTGAGAATCATCTGCAATGTGCCAGTCATATAAAAAGTAATCGTGAAGTAGAGCACCACGAATTAAACTGTCATAGTCACAATGAATATGAAATTTTCTTGATATATAGTAACTGACATAAGCAACAGCAATGCAGTGTGCCAACGTAGTTGTGTCACCATGCTGTATGTATTTATCCATTCGCTTGACTTTTTCGTTTTCAATAATAGGTGTTGCCAACTTAATAAAATCACTTCTTAATAAATCTTTATTCATACAAATCTCCATAAAATCTAAATCGCTAAATGTACAATAAACATTATAAATATAGAGAAGTATTATTGCAATAATTACACAAAAAATATCAATATTAAATAAAAAGATTGGTTGGAATGTAGATATTAATGACATAAACATAATCTGTTCATGACAGTGCGATTTACATATAATCTCCCATGGCTGTATGATTTACACACAATCTGCTACTTTACGTATATTCCTTTTTTTGGTATACTGATTATTGATTGTGGCGATTTAGGAGGTGCCGGATATGAAAGGCATTACAGATATTCATTGTCACATTTTATATGGTGTAGATGATGGTTCAGATTCTATTGAAGAATCCATAAAACTTTTAAAAAAAGAATATACACAGGGAGTGGAAAATATAATTTTAACTCCTCATTTTCATATGGGTGAATGTATGCCACCGAAAAGTAAAGTATTATCACATTTTCAGTGCTTAAAGGAGCAGGCAGGAAAGATATTGCCACAGCTTAATTTGTATCTTGGAAATGAAATTATGGCATGCAATGATATGGTAAGAATGCTTAATGAAGGTGAAATTTTCACTTTGGCAGATACAGGATATGTGCTTGTAGAGTTTTACCCGACAGTGCGCTATGAGGAGATGCTTCGATATGTGAGCATGTTATTGAATGGAGGCTATTCTCCAATTATAGCTCATGTGGAAAGATACCAGTGTTTAACTAAAGCATTTAAGAAAATAAATGAAAAGAATATATTTCATTTAATAGAAATGGGGGCATATATGCAGGTAAATGCATCCAGCGTATATGGCAGGAACGTTAAGTTTGTTGAAAAATTAATCGAAAAAGATTTTCTACATTTCATTGCAACAGATGCTCATGGAATAGACTATAGAACTGTTCATTGGAATGAATGCTTAGATTATTTACAGAAAAAATACAATGATGATTATTTGAAATGGCTATTGGTTGACAATCCTAAAAAAATAATATCAGAACAAATACTTTAAATTGAAAGGATTAAAATAATGGACAACGAGAATGTAAAAAACGAGATTGAGATTGACCTTAGAGGTTTGTTTTCAGCAATACTAAACAGACTTACAATTATTATTTTGGTAGGTATTTTAGTAGGCGGTGTGGCTTTTGTTTACACACAGTATTTTGTGGATCAACAGTATGTGGCAAAAACAAAAGTATATATCTTAAACAAACAGGACGAAAACCAACAGTATATAACATCTCAGGATTTGGTACTTGCTACATATCTTGCAAAGGATTATGAAAGTCTTATTGTAACAGATCCTGTATTGGAAGAAGTAAAAAAAGAATTGAATCTTGAGCAGGCAACATCAACTATTGCGTCAATGATTTCAGTTGAATTGGAAGAAGATACAAGACTTATGACTATTTCAGTTACAAGTACAGATCCAAAGCTTGCAAAAAAGATAGCAGATACAGTTAGGGAAGTAGCAAACGAAAGATTAAAACAGATTATGGATGGTCTTGAACCGGTCAGGTCAGTTGACGAGGCAAAACTGCCTACGTCTCCATCTTATCCAAATGTTGAAAAAAATACTATGATTGGATTTATTTTAGGATTTGGACTGGCACTTGTAGTAGTTGTAGTTCTTTACATTTTAGATGATACAATTAAGACACCGGAAGATATTGAAAAACGTTTGGGAGTAAGCGTTCTTGGAGCTATTCCATTAAAGAGTTCAGATTCATCAAAAGGCTATTATGGATATGGATACGGCGAAAGTAAATCAAAAAATAAAAAGAAAAAATCCAAAAAGGTAGCAGATGACAAGGAAGAAGAAAAGGAGTAGTGAGAAATGTTATTAAATATTAATTTAGATAAAATTGCCGATTTAGACTTCAAAACAAAAGAAGCTTACAAAACATTAAGAACAAATGTACAGTTTTGTGGTGAAAATGTAAAGGTTGTATCACTTACAAGCTGTGTGCCAAATGAAGGAAAGTCAATGGTGGCTTTCAACCTTGCAGTATCAATGGCAGAGTCAGGCAAAAAAGTCTTGTTTGTTGATGCTGACTTAAGAAAATCAGTTTTGATTGGAAGATATAAAATTAACAAGGCTATAAAAGGATTAACTCAGTATTTATCAGGTGTTGAGGAACTTGATCAGGTTAAGTACACAACCAATGTGCCATGCCTTGACATGATTTTATCAGGCCCGGTTCCACCAAATCCTGCAGAATTATTAGACAGCGAAAAATTTACAGAGCTTGTTGAGAGAGCAAGAAATGAATATGATTATGTCATTATTGATACACCACCAATTGGTCAGGTTATTGACCCTGCAATTGTAGCTCAGAAAACTGACGGGGTTATATTCTTAGTATCTCAGTCAAACATCAGTTACAGATATGCTCAAAAACAGATCGAACAGTTGAAAAAATCAGGTTGTAGAATTTTAGGAGCTGTTTTGAATAAGGTAGATCCTGAAGGAAAAAGCAGTTACTATGGTGGATACTATGACAAATATTACAGAAAGTATTCAAAAGAAGGATATGGATACGGAGATTACAAATAAGATAACAATAACACCTATGAACCAAAGGGCATAGGTGTTTATTAACATATAGGAGCATATATGAATAAAACAGAGCAGGTTTACATACAACTTATATCAAATTCCATTAATCAAAAAGACAAACCGATAAGTTTTGAAAATGTCAGTTTAGAGCAATTGATTGATTTATGTAAGCTACATAGAAATACAGGGCTGGTATATGCTTCAATGAAAAATCAAAAAAATGTACCTGCAAAAATGCTAAAAGTATTTGAACAGGGATTTTATGTTGAAATGATGACATATTCAAAAAGAATGACCAATTTTAACATAGTATTGGAAGAATTAAATAAAAGAAGTATTCCTCACATTATTGTAAAAGGACTAACCTATGCCGAATGTTATCCACAAAAGGAACTTCGTACAATGGGAGACATGGACCTGATTATCGAAGTAAAATATCAGAACTGTGTAAAAAAAATTTTTGAAAGTCTTGACGGAGAATATCAATTTGATCAAAGTAGTAAAAAAGTTTTAAATTACAAATTAAACAATACAGTATTTGAAATTCATAATACAATAGGATATGCAGGAAGTTTTAACAAGGGTTATGACTATGAAGAGTATTTTAAAAATGCCATTAAGGAAAAAAAATTAATTAAAGAAAATACATATGAGTTTTCTCCATATTATAAGTTAATATATTCCATTTTCCATATTGCAAAGCATTTTTATGAAAGTGGTTGTGGAGTAAGAATGATAACGGACATGACCATTCTGATTAAAAAATATTATGACATTATAGACAAAGAAAAATTTGCCACTGATTTAAAAAAAATGGGATTATATGACTTTGCCTTAAGACTGTTTTCACTGTGCAATAAGTGGTTTGATTTAGGAAAAAAAGAGTATTCAAAAGATTTTCATGATATCAATATTATTGAATCATATATTATAAGTGGTGGCATTTTTGGCTACAATTCCATTTCAGCAGATGTGGTAAAGATAAGAAAACAAAAGAATAACAGTTATTTTGTTTCGCTATTAAAATGGGCTTTCCCAACTTACAGTGAAATGAAAGAACACAGTCTTTGGTTTAAAGATAAATCACCGTTGTTACTTCCGGTGGCATATGTAGAGCGTTATGTCAGAAATGTGAAAAAACGTGGTGGAGCAGTAAAATGGATAAAGGGAATTTTCAGGGGGAAAAATGAAAATTCCAATCAAAGAAAAATATTGAATATAATGAGGCTAAAATAATGAATAATGATCCAAGACTTACAATTGTAAAAGAAAGATATGAAATTGCAGGACTAAAGGTTTTAATGACAACATATCACAAGGAAACAATGAATAGGGCAAAGAAGTACAGGGCAAAAAATCAATGGTCAGAAGATGAGGCTGATTTTGAAATAGATTTGGGACAGGATTTTTATGAAGAAATATATGAAAAATATATGCCATATTCAAATTACACTACAATAGAATATATGTATACAGGAAGTCTTTTTCACAGAAGACTGCTGGAATATAATGGATGTATGCTTCATTCATCAGCTGTAGTTGTAGATGGATATGCCTATTTGTTTTCAGCAAACAGCGGAACAGGAAAATCCACACATACAGAACTTTGGCTTAAACATTTTAAGGACAAGGCATTTATTATAAATGATGATAAGCCAACCCTACGATTGGAAGATGGGCAGTGGTATGTATATGGAACACCATGGAGTGGAAAACATGACATCAATGAAAACGTTAGGGTAAAACTTGGGGCAATAGTTTTTCTTGAAAGATCAGAAAAAAACTGGATTGAACCATTGGATGTGAAAGAGGCAATTCCTTTATTCTTCAAGCAGACAGTAAGAAAACTGCATACAACAGAAAAAATGGATATGGTTCTTGAAAGAATGGAACAAATATTAACAGAAAATCCAATATACAAAATGGGATGTAATATATCAGATGATGCAGTGACAACTGCATATAACAAAATCAAAAGAATTTAATATAGGTGAGGTAAAATATGAAAATTAAAGAAGGATTTATTTTAAGAAATGTAGCAGGAAGCAATGTGGTAGTTCCTGTTGGACAGGCAACTGTAGATTTTAACGGAATGATGAGTTTAAATGATACCGGGGCTTTTCTTTTTGACAAATTGACAAAGGGAACAACAGAAGAACAGCTGATAAGGGATTTGATGGATGAGTATTCCATAGACAAAGAACTTGCAACAAAAGACGTAAAAGATTTTATAGAAAAAGTGGAAAGTGAGGGATTATTTGAATAAGCAAATATCCATTGAAGACATTGCACCTATTATAGTGGAACAGATGAAGTGTGGTGGAAAGGTAAGATTTACCCCAAAAGGAAACAGCATGTTGCCACTTTTTAGAAATAATCAGGACGTAGTAACTTTGTCATCACCTAAGTTCCCATTAAAAAAATACACTATTGCATTTTATAAAAGAGACAATGGTAAATATGTGTTACATAGGGTGATTTCAGAAAAAAATAATATTTATACAATGCGTGGAGATAATCAGTTTATTAATGAATCAGGAATAGAAGAATCTCAGATTATTGCAGTGGTAAATGAATTTGCACGAAAAGGTAAAAAATATACTATCAGTTCTACAAAATATAAAATATATACATTTGTGTGGATTCATACGTTGTACATAAGACTTGCCTATAAAATGGCAAGAAGATTCTTAGGAAAAATAAAAAGAAAGTTAATAGGATAAGCATAAAATGACAAATTCAAATAGTTTAGGTTGGATTATAAAAAACAGTAAAAAGCAGATACCAAGAATCATAATATTAAGTATGTCAAATATGATATTGGCACTTGTTACCACAGCACTAGCATTGGTCAGTAAGTATGCAATTGATGCAGCACAAAAGGCAGCAAATGCAACAAATGATGCAATGTTTGCTCATTACAGAAATTGGATTATAATATATGGAATTGTTATATTGGCAATTATTGCAGGAAGACTGCTCCTTCGCGTGTATGCACAAAGTCTTACAATTAAGGTGCAGGCACGTTTGGAAATGAATATGCGTTCCAAACTGTTTAACAGTATTATGATGAAAAAATATGACAAAATCAATCTGTTTCATAGTGGAGAGTTAATGAACAGAATGACAAGTGACATAAATATTGTCACAGACGGAATTACAAATATTGTTCCAAATCTTTTATATTTCATAACTCAGTTTGTTGGAGCATTTGTGGTTTTGATTATATTTGACTGGAAATTTACCATGGTATTTATTGTGGCAGGTGTTGTTATTTCTGGTGTTACCTTGATTTTTAGAGGAAAATTAAAAAAATTACATAAAGAAGTACAGGAAACAGATGGAAAAACAAGATCATTTTTTCAGGAGGCTATTGAAAGTCTTCTTGTAGTTAAAACTTTTGGAGTGGAAGAGCAGTTTAATGAAAAAGGCGAACAACTTCAGATGACAAATTATAATGCAAAAATGAAAAGAAGAAAAGTCAGTATTTTGGCCAACGCAGGATTTTCTTTTGTGTTTAACGCAGGCTATTTGATGGCTCTTGTCTGGTGTGCCCTAAAGGTTTGTACAAAAGCTATGACATATGGTACATTAACTGCTGTTTTACAGCTTATTTCACAGATTCAGACACCTTTTGTAAACATAACAAAAGTAGTTCCGCAGTATTATGCAATTATTGCATCAGCTGAAAGAATTATGGAAATTGAAGATATTCCGCTTGAAGAAAGAAAAGATAAAAGTTTTGATGCACACCGGTTTTATGATAAATTTGCTACCGCAAAGTTTGAGAACATACAGTTTAATTATGGTAGGGAAAGTGTATTGGAAGAAGGAAATGCATCTTTTGAAAAAGGGGATTTTGTGGCAATAAGAGGTATTTCAGGTATTGGGAAAAGTACACTTATGAAGATGCTCCTTGGAGTGTTTAAACCTAAAAGTGGAGAAATAAAACTATATGAGAAAAATGGTGATTACGTAGAGGCAAGTCCTACAACAAGAGCACTTTTTTCATATGTACCACAGGGAAATTACCTGTTTAGTGGTACATTAAGGGAAAATATCCTTTTAATCAATCCAGATGCCACAAAAGAGGAAATTGATGAAGCGTTGACTATTAGTGACATAAAAGATTTTGTATATAGTCTGCCAAACGGATTGGATACAGTGATAGGTGAAAAGGGTCTTGGAATTTCAGAAGGACAGGCTCAAAGACTTGCAATTGCAAGAGCATTGTTAAGCAAGGCTCCAATATTACTTTTAGATGAGGCTACATCAGCTCTTGATGCTCAGACAGAATACAATGTATTAAAACATATTAAGGAATTAAATAAAAAAACATGTATTATTATTACACATAAAATGGCAGCTTTAGATGTGTGCAATAAAGAATTTATCATTGAAAACAAAAAGCTTACAATGAAAAAACGTGCCTAGATGGCACGTTTTTCTTTTTTTAATTCTTTCCACAATGCATCGTGGAAGAGAATTGCAAGTTCTTCCCAATGCTTGTGTTGTTGTCTTTCGTAAGAAAGCTGTCTTTTTAAGTCTTCGATTTCCCCCAACAGCTCTGTGGTTTGTTGTAATGGCGTATTGTTTGAGATATTCATATTGTTACCTTCCCCCAAATGTTATATGTATTACCCTTGCTAAAAAGTATAGCACTTAAAAACATATTTGTGTGAATTTTTCATCGACTTTTACCGACCTTATGTACCAAAGATTGGAAATAATAACAAGGATCATTGTAAAAAACATTTCAATATTATATAATTGAAAGGATAAAATTCTGATGGAGGAATTAATAATGGGAAAGTATTTTGGAACAGATGGTTTTAGAGGTGAGGCAAATGTTGACCTTACAGCAATGCACGCTTTTAAAGTGGGTAGATTTTTAGGATGGTATTATGGAAGATTTCACAAATGCTCAGTAGCAATTGGAAAAGATACAAGAAGAAGCAGTTATATGTTTGAAGATGCATTGGCAGCAGGACTTACGTCAACAGGTGCTGATGTGTATTTGTTACATGTTACAACAACACCTAGTGTTTCATACATAGTTAAAACAGAGGACTTTGACTGTGGTATTATGATTTCAGCAAGCCACAATCCTTTCTATGACAATGGTATTAAACTAATCAATGGAAAAGGTGAAAAAATGGAGCAGGAAGTTATCGATGAAGTAGAAAAGTATATCGATGCAGACTTTGATACAGTTCCTTATGTAACAGGAGAAAAGATTGGTAGAACAGTGGACTATTTTGCAGGTCGAAACAGATATATGGGATATCTTATGACATTGGCAAAACACTCATACAGAAACTTAAAAGTAGGACTTGACTGTTCAAATGGTAGTGCATCATCTATTGCAAAAGGAGTATTTGACGCATTAGGTGCAGAAACATATGTTATAAATAATCAGCCAAACGGTACAAATATCAACAACAACTGTGGTTCAACTCATATTGAAATATTACAGCAGTATGTAAAGGACAATCATTTAGATGTTGGGTTTGCTTATGACGGAGATGCAGACAGATGTTTATGCATTGATGACCAGGGCAATATTGTAGATGGCGACCTTATTTTATATGTTGCAGGTGTTTATCTAAAGCAAAATGGAGAGCTTGATAACAACACTGTTGTTACAACAATTATGTCAAATATCGGTTTATATAAGGCATTTGATGCTGTTGGTATCAATTATGAGAAAACAGATGTTGGTGATAAATATGTATATGAGTGTATGAACAAAAACGACTACAGATTAGGTGGAGAGCAGTCAGGACATATTATTTTCAGCAAATATGCCACAACAGGTGATGGTATACTTACATCCATTAAGTTAATGGAAGTTATGATTTCATCAAAGAAGAAAATGTCAGAACTTACAAGTCCTGTTACAATATATCCACAGTGCCTTAAGAATATTAAGGTTATCAGCAAACCGGAGGCAAGAGCAGACGAAGATGTTCAGGCAGAGGTTAAAAAGGTTGAGGAAATTTTGGGTAATGAAGGCAGAATCCTTCTTAGAGAAAGTGGAACAGAGCCTGTGATTAGAGTTATGGTTGAGGCGAAATCAGATCTTTTAGCTGAAAAATATGTAGACCAGGTTATAGAAGTAATAAAGAAAAAAGGTCATGCAGTATAAATTTTGTACTGAAAATTATACAGTATAAAATTGAATATCTTACTTAATATAAGATTAAATATTATATGCTAAAAAATAAAAGGAATCTTAATTTAAGATGAATAAAAGAACAATTACAATATGGGCAGTAAGAATTATTCTTATTGCTCTTATAATATGGTGGATGACAGTTATATTCGGATTCTCAGCAGAAGACGGACAGCAGTCCCAATCACTTAGCGACCGGATTACCATAAAGGTTGTAAAAGTAATTTATCCTGACTATGACAGTTTGACATTAGCAAGTCAAAAAATGCATTTTAACAAAATCAGTTTTTTAGTTAGAAAAACAGGACATTTTGGAGAGTATGGCATATTAGGTATTCTCTGGTCAGTTTTTTTACTTTCATTTGGCAGGGTGCGTGGATTAAAGTATGGGCTATTTACAGGGATTTCTGTACTTATATGTATGATTTATGCCTCAACTGATGAGTTTCACCAGGGATTTGTGGATGGAAGAAGTCCCAAGGTTATGGATGTGGTAATAGATACATGTGGAGCCTTGGCAGGAGTCTTAATTATATTGATTATAAGATACATTTTTGAAAGAAAAATATGGGTACATTTTAGGAGGAAGCATGAATATTTGGGAACAGAACATTAGAAGTGTAACACCTTATACTCCGGGAGAGCAACCAAAGGATACAGATGTAATTAAGTTAAATACAAATGAATGTCCATATGCTCCATCACCAAAGGTGTGGGAAGTATTAAAAAACATAAATGATGAAAAGTTCAGATTATATCCTGATCCTGATGCATCAATGTTAACAGAGGCTATTGCACAGTATTACAATGTTAATAATAATCAGGTGTTTGTGGGAGTTGGTTCAGATGATGTTATAGGAATGGCGTTTTTAACATTCTTTAATTCAAAAAAGCCAATATATTTTCCTGATATAACATATTCTTTTTATGATGTGTGGGCTGACTTGTTTAAAATTAAATATGAAACAAAGTCTCTTGATAATGAATTTAACATTAAAAAAGATGATTATTTCGGTGAAAATGGTGGAGTGATTTTTCCAAATCCAAATGCACCAACAGCAGTGGAGATGCCACTTAATGACATTGAAGATATTGTAAAGAATAATCAGGATGTGGTTGTAATTGTAGATGAGGCTTATGCTGACTTTGGGAATGTTACAGCCCTTGATTTAATAGACAAATATGAGAATCTTTTAGTAGTAAGAACTTATTCAAAATCAAGAGCCATGGCAGGTATGAGAATAGGATATGCAATTGGTAGCGAAAAACTGATTAGTGCCCTTAAATCCGTAAAATTTTCCTACAATTCATACACTATGAATATGCCAAGCATTGTAGCAGGTGTAGCAGCAATAAAAGATGATGAATATTTTAAGGAAATAGTTTCAAAAATAATAACTACAAGAGAAAATGCAAAAATAAAACTTAAAGAATTAGGATTTGATTTTGCCGATTCAAAAACAAACTTTATATTTGCAAAACATAGTATAGTAAAGGCCGGGTTTATTTTTGAAGAATTAAAGAAACGAAAAATTTACGTAAGATATTTTAACAAACCACGTATTAATAATTATTTAAGAATTACAATTGGAACAGATGATGAAATGAAACAGTTGTATGCTGCCCTTAAAGAAATATTAGGATAAGATAAAAAATGTATGTAGGAGAAATTTTATGGGATTAACAGACATACTGTTTATTGGCGTAGGTCTTTCAATGGATGCCTTTGCTGTGTCAATTTGCAAAGGATTGAAGATGAAGGTTATAGACATTAAACAGTGCTTATTAATAGCCACTTTTTTTGGTGGGTTTCAGGCAATTATGCCAACTATTGGATATCTGCTTAGTTCCAATTTTGTAAAGTACATCAATGCATACAGCCATTGGGTTGCATTTGTATTATTACTTTTAATCGGTGCCAACATGATTAGGGAATCTGTTGGAACTGAAGAAGAACAATGTGGACCGGTAGTTGGAATAAAAGAACTGTTTGGACTTGCCATTGCCACAAGTATTGATGCCCTTGTGGTAGGTATTACTTTTGGTACAATGGGTGACAAGTTACAACTTCCAATATGGAGTGCAGTTATCTTAATTGGTATTACAACTTTTATTATTTTTGTTGTAGGTGTTTTCATAGGAAATGTATTTGGCTCAAAATACAAAACAAAAGCAGAAATAGTCGGTGGTGTTATTCTTATTATCATTGGCATAAAGGTAGTGTTGGAACATTATTTATAAGGATTAAAACTCTAAAGAAGATATTAAGGGATGGATGCAGAACCATAATATATTCTTTGGAGTTTTTCTATTTAGTGAAAAAATTGATTAAACAAAGTCCACATAAGAATCCTGATAATATATATATATTAGCTGTTGCTTATAAGTAAACATACAGTAGATAAAGTCATAAAAATGTCACAAATTGTTAAATTAAAAAGTCATAAAATATAAAAAATAGGGTGTATATTAATAAACAGTTAAAGGAGGTGGAGTTTATGAATATTAGTAAGTTTACACAAAAGTCCATTGAAGCTATACAGAATACTGAAAAGGTAGCCAGTGAGTATGGTAATCAGGAGATGGATCAGGAACATTTAATTTTCAGTTTGATAAATTTAGAGGATAGCCTGATTATAAAACTGATTGAAAAAATGGACATAGATACAGAACATTTTAAAAATAAAATAAAGGAAACCATTGAAAAGCGTCCAAAAGTTCAAGGTGGAAATATGTACATGAGTCAGGCATTAAATGATGTACTGATAAATGCAGAAGATGAAGCAAAGAGAATGGGCGATGAGTACGTGTCTGTTGAGCATTTATTTTTAATGCTGATTAAAAAGCCAAACAAACAGGTAAAAGAGATTTTTAGAGAATATGGTATTACAAGAGAAAGATTTCTTGGAGTGTTAGAACAGGTACGTGGTAATGTAAGAGTTACATCTGACAATCCTGAAAGCACATATGATGCGTTGTCAAAATACGGTCAGGATTTGGTTGAAAAGGCAAGAGACCAGAAACTTGATCCTGTTATCGGAAGAGATGCAGAAATCAGAAATGTTATTAGGATTCTTTCAAGAAAGACAAAGAACAATCCTGTATTAATCGGTGAGCCGGGTGTTGGTAAAACAGCAGCAGTAGAAGGTCTGGCACAGCGTATTGTAAAAGGTGATGTACCTGACGGATTAAAGGACAAAAAAATATTTGCTCTTGATTTAGGCTCTTTGGTAGCCGGTGCAAAGTACCGTGGAGAGTTTGAGGAAAGATTGAAAGCTGTTCTTGAAGATGTTAAGAATAGTGACGGTGAGATTATCCTATTTATTGATGAACTTCATACAATTGTAGGTGCAGGAAAAACAGATGGAGCAATGGATGCCGGCAATATGTTAAAACCTATGTTGGCAAGAGGTGAACTTCATTGTATCGGTGCTACAACATTGGATGAGTACAGACAGTACATCGAAAAGGATAAGGCACTTGAGAGACGTTTTCAGCCTGTTATGGTTAGTGAACCATCAGTGGAAGATACAGTATCTATTTTAAGAGGTTTAAAAGAAAGATATGAAGTGTTCCATGGCGTAAAAATTACAGATGGAGCATTGGTTAGCGCAGCAACATTATCAGACAGATACATTACCGACAGATTTTTACCTGACAAGGCAATTGATTTGGTAGATGAGGCATGTGCCCTGATAAAAACAGAGATGGATTCAATGCCTACAGAAGTTGATGAACTTCGTAGAAAGGTAATGCAGCTTGAGATAGAAGAAGCTGCACTTAAAAAAGAAACTGATAATTTAAGTAAAGACAGATTGGCAGAACTGCAGAAAGAATTGGCAGAACTTCGTGATGAGTACAACAATAAAAAGGCAAAATGGGAAAATGAGAAGAATTCTGTTAATAAATTACAGGAATTAAGAGAGCAAGTTGAGTCAGTTAAGAAAGAAATAGAAATTGCCCAGAATCAGTATGATTTGGATAAGGCGGCTCAGTTACAATATGGTACATTACCTGATTTACAAAAACAGTTGGAAGTTGAGGAGGCAAAGGTAAAAGATAAGGATTTGTCTCTTGTTAGGGAAAGTGTTACAGACGATGAAATTGCAAGAATTATTTCCAGATGGACAGGAATCCCTGTAGCAAAATTAACAGAGACAGAGAGAAATAAAACTTTACATTTGGATGAACAGCTTCACAAGAGAGTTATAGGTCAGGATGAAGCCGTAACAAAGATAACGGAGTCAATTATCCGTTCAAAGGCAGGCATAAAGGACCCAACAAAGCCAATTGGTTCATTTATGTTCCTTGGCCCTACAGGTGTAGGTAAAACAGAGCTTGCAAAGGCATTAGCTGAAAGTCTGTTTGATGATGAAGGAAATATTGTTAGAATCGACATGAGTGAATATATGGAAAAATACAGTGTGTCACGTCTGATTGGTGCGCCTCCGGGATATGTTGGATATGATGAAGGTGGCCAGCTTACAGAGGCAGTGCGTAGAAAACCATACTCAGTTGTATTGTTTGATGAAGTTGAAAAGGCTCATCCTGATGTGTTCAACGTATTACTTCAGGTACTGGATGATGGGAGAATTACAGATTCTCAGGGAAGAACTGTAGATTTTAAGAATACAATTTTGATTATGACTTCAAATATTGGCTCATCATTTTTGCTTGAAGGCATAGATGATGAAGGTAATATTAAAGAAGAAAATCAGGAAATGGTAATGAATGATTTAAGAAATCATTTTAGGCCTGAATTCCTAAATCGTTTGGATGAAATAGTTATGTTTAAACCACTTACACGTGACAATATTGGTGGAATCGTGGATCTTGTAGTGGCAAACTTAAACAAGCGACTGGCAGATAGAGAGTTAACAATCAAATTGACTGATGAAGCTAAAAAATACGTGGCAGATAATGGATATGATCCTGTATATGGTGCAAGACCATTAAAGAGATATCTGCAAAAACATGTGGAAACATTGGCTGCAAAGGTTATTTTGGAAGGAAAGGTAAACATGGGTGATACAATTACCTTTGATGTAAAAGAAGGTGAACTGGTAGTAAAACAGTAAAGGTTTTAGAATATTAAAAATTGGAAAATACCTCTAAAGTACACAGGTTGATTATCTGGACTTTGGGGGTATTTTTATGTAAATGATTAGGATTGTTATGATTACTGAAAAATATAATGTTGCATAATGATTGCAAATATGATTAAATGTAATTAAATATAGAAGCGGAAAAATATGGGAATATTTGAAATTGTGTGTGATTACTTAGGAAAGACTTAAAATCAATTTAAAATCCCGGAAAATAAATTATCAATAAAATAGTAATTAATATGTGTAATAAAAATATAATTTACATCGTTTTATTTGTATAAACAAATAAATAATTTTGATAGAGAGGAGGTATCATAAAAACAAAAAAACTCGCATCAATCAATTTTACAAGAAAACAGAAAACAAACTATAGGAGGAATAGGATATGAAGCAAAAAAAGTAAAAAAACTAACTAGCTTTTTATTAATTGTTGTTATTGTGATGAGTTGTTTTAACGGAAAAATTATAAAAGCAAATAACAGCAAAGAATTTATGAAAAGCTCAGAAAATGATTATCTTTCAGAGGATTATAATGAAGGAAGTGAAAAAACGGAGATTTTAACAAACCAACTAAAAAACAGTCAGATATTTGAATCACAATATATTGATAATGAAAAAAGAGAAAAGTTTTTTGAGTGTTTAAATAGTGGAGAGGAGATAGCTAAGAAGATTAATAAAGTAAAGGATAATAAATCCGTATTCAGAAGTAGTGTAAGAGAGGTATTGGATAAGTATTATTCTACTTCTAAGGAAAAAAGAGGAGAATTAAAAAACTTTATTAAATATATAGATAATACAGCAGATTATATAGTAAATAATTATGAAGAGGCAGAAGCTGAAAGGAATAATCAAGATAATTTGGATTATGAAACAGGAGAAGTTCTTGTATCATTTCCATATGGAACATCAAAACAAAAAATCGATGAGATAATGAAGAAAGAAACAACAGATTATGAAATAATAGATGATGGGAATGTACATATTAATCCCAATTTAGAAGATGATGAATTAGAAAGATTGGAAAAAATTGAGAATGAAAAAACTGATATAATAGTATCAGCACAAATAAAATTAGAAGATACTGTAAAAAGAGCAGAAGAAAAAATAGAAAAGTATAAAGAGGTTTTAAGAGCAACAAGTGACACATTATTTGAAGAAGATGGGTCAATAGGCAATGCAACTACAAATGACCCTAAATTCAATGAAGATATTCAGTGGAATCTTAAAAATATAAATATAGATAAAGCTTGGAATAAGTTTAAAACAATAAAGAAATTAAAACCTGTGAAAATTGCAGTAATTGATTGTGGAGTTAAGATTAACCATAAAGAAATAAAGTCGGTGCTGATGTTGGACAAATCAGTTGATATTACTCAAACTGTAAATGGAAAATATAAAAAGTTAGAATCATGTGTTGACAAAGTAGCAAATAACGGACAGTATACCGGAAAACATGGTACAGGAGTTACCGGCATATTAGCAGGCGTTGCAGGAAATGAGTATCAGGGGGCAGGAGTTGTCAGCATAGGAAATAATTCAAAATACAAAAATGCATTTAAAATAATGGCCATAAAATGTGATAAAAATGTAAAATTCAGACATATAACAAGGAAAGAATTATGCAAAGCAATAAATTACGCAGTTGAAAATGGTGCTGATATAATTAATATAAGTTATAGTGCTGAGAAAGAAAAATATGAAGATGAAGGCATATATAATGATTTAAAAAATACGATTAGAAAAGCAATAAAATCAGGATTAACTCCAAATGAAATATTGGAAAGACTTCAAAACAGAGCAACAAAAACGGTTGCTTCAAGATATAGAAAAGATAATAAAAAATTTAAAATGTTAAATGCTGGAAATGCGGTTGATTTAATGAAGGAGAATTAATATGAAAAGAATAGTGTGTATGATTATGGCAACGATTATAACAATATCATCAACGATGATAACAGATGCAGAGGGTATTAATTATAAAACATGTAACGGATTCAGATATAATGTAGATGGAAAAGAAATCAATTATTATGTAGGTAAAAAAACTACGGCTACCATTCCTGCAAAAATAGAGGGAGAAAAAGTAAGGGATGTGTTTTTGTATAAAGCTCCAAATTTGAAAAAATTAAAAGTTTCAAGGTATGTAAAAACTATAGTTGTAGCAAGAAACAAAAAATTAAAAAAAGTAACAATAGACAAAAAAAATAAATATTTATGTGTAAAACAAAAAACTATTCTAAACAAAAAGAAAACAAAAATGTTAAGTGCACTTGGAGGATACAAAGTGATAACTGTTCCTGACAGTGTTGAAAAAATAACTGTAGGTGCATTGGAAAACGTTAATTTTAAAAAAATAATATTTGGAAAAAATGTCAAAAAAATGAGTAGTTCTGTTTTTGGTGATGGTTATTTATGTAAAAATCTTAAAGAATTGATTTTTAAAGGAAATTTCTGCCCCAAAATAGAACCGGATACATTTTTTTTCCCTGGAAAAAAAGTATTGAAAATAACAGTTAAAAACGAAAAAATAGCAAAAGAATTATACGATCAATTAATAGATAAGCAGGATTTTCATGGAAAAATATATGTTGGAAAAAAATGTATATATGATCAGGTTTTTAAATATTTATTAAATAATAATTAAGTGTGAAGAAATCTTGAATAAAGTGATTTGTTTTACAAATTGTAAATTATAGCCTGATTTCTGGATGAGGAACCGTAGTTTATAAATAATAAAAATATAACGAAAGGAAGTTGAAGAATGATTAAGAAGATAATAGCAACTATTTTAGTAATGTCACTTACCTTATCATCAACATTGTTAGTATATGGAGAAGGGCACAATTATATAAAATACAAAAATTTCAAGTATGAAAAGACTTCATACAAAGAGATGACAGCATATTATTATGTAGGAAAGAATGCTAAAGGACAAATAGCAGAAAAAGTTAAAGGTATAAAAGTTAGAAGAGTTTATTTGAAAAAAGCAAAAAATTTGAAAGAACTTGAAATTTCAAGATATGTTTCGGATATTGATTTGGCTGGAAACAAAAAGTTGAAGAAGGTAAAAGTAAACAAAAATAACAAATATTTAAGTGTGAAAAACAATATGGTGCTGAATAAAAAACAGACAAAATTGTTAAGTGCATTAGGTGGATATACAGAATTTGAAATTCCTGACAGTGTGACATACATAGAAAGATATGCTTTTAACAGATCAAATACAAAGAAAATTGTTGTTTCGAAAAACATTAAAGAGTTAGATCAATGTGCATTTAATGGGGCAACTAAACTTACTGATATTTATTTGCAGGGTAACAACGTTCCAAAAATTGGAGAAGACTTATTATCTCCTAAAATTAAGCAAATAAATATTCATGTAAATAATGAAAGTGTTGTAGAAAATTTATTAAAAGAAATAAATGGAAAAACAGAAGCTACAATATGTGTGTATGTTGACAATAGATTAATAACTACAAAAGAACCTTACAGCGTTTATACAAGTGGAAATTTTAAGTACAAACTTTCAGCATATGGCGCAACTATATGTGGTTACACAGGAAATGAAAGTACAATAAATATCCCTGAAAGTCTGGATGGCAATAAAGTAGAAATGATCAGTAGTCTTGACGGTGCAAGAGAAAATATAAAAACAATTGTTGTACCAAAATATGTTAGCGTGATTGATGAAAATCTTAAAGTTGAGAAATATCATATTTCTCCGGATAATAAAGAATTTTCATCTGTCGATGGTGTAGTGTTTAACAAAGATAAAACGCGGTTATTAATTTATCCAAAGGAAAAGAAAGATATTAATTATACAGAACCATCAACGGTTACCACAAGTTTTGGAGCAAATCAAAATGGATATGTAAAAAGTTGGAAAATTTCAGACAATAAAAAAAATAATGTAATTGAAAGTAAAGCATTCTATAACTGTGCAGGTTTAGAAGAAATAGTTATACCTAAGAACATTAAAATTATTGGTCCATGGAGTTTTGCAAAATGTAAAAAACTAAAAAATATAAAATGGCATGACAACATACAAAGTATAGATGAGAATGCATTTGAAAACGATGTTTTGCTTTCAAAAATAAAATTGCCGGTTAATACATTAAGAATTGGCAAAAATGCTTTTTCAAATTGTGGATTAATTAGTGTTACATTGAATAAAAGACTTAATAATATTGCAGAAAATGCATTTGCAAACAATAATTTACGTAAAGTAAAAGTTCCGGATTCTGTTGAAAGAATGAGCACAAAAATTTTTGATAAAAAAACAAAAGTGGTAAAATCAGAGTATTTGGAAAAAGATAAAACCGGAAAGAATTATTGTGCAAAAATACATATTGTGAAAAATAATAAAAAATATAAGTACAATAGTTGTGATGTAACAAGAATCAGCGGAAAAAGAAAGTTAACTGTTAGAAAAGGCAAATCAAAGAAAATAATTACAAAAGCTACTATTAATAACAATGTAAAAGGTATGGTAAAAAATCAAATTTTAAATTACATATCTTCTGATAAAAATGTAATAAAAGTTTCAAAAAATGGAAAAATCAAGGCACTAAAAAAAGGCTCAGCAGTAGTGACTGTTACATTGCGTACTGCACCGGAAAGTTATATCATAAAAGACTTCACATATGAGAATATAATAATTGCTGGAAAAAAAGCAGTAAAGAAAAGCTATAAAATTAAAATTACAGTAAAATAAATATAAGTTGAAAATCTCTCGAATTTTCCACCCTTACCAACTACATTAATGTTGGAATATGTGGAAGATTTGGGAGATTTTTGATTTTTTTCAATTTACAAATTGATAGGTATAGATATCTTAAAATTTGATAAAGTAAATATTTAATAATCCAACTGGTAAAACAAATTTCTCAGTACAGTTTAAATAAATACTAACAGGTATTGACAATAGTAATACATAATACTACAATAACATATGAACAATTATTCATATGTTTCAAGAAAGGAGACTGTAATGCCGGAAGAGATAGAAAGCTGTTGTGGTGAATATCATCATGACAATATTGAAAAAATGACTGACACAATGCCTGATGAGGGAACATTGTGTGATCTTGCAGAGTTTTTTAAGGTTTTCGCTGATTCCACTAGAATTAAAATTTTATATGCATTAGCAGGCAGTGAACTTTGTGTATGTGATTTGTGGCAGGGACTTGGACTTACACAATCCGCTGTGTCTCATCAACTTAGAATATTAAAACAGATGCGACTGGTAAAGTATAGAAAAGAAGGGAAAACTATATATTATTCTTTAGATGATGACCATATCCAGTCAATTTTAAATGGCGGTTTAGAGCATGTAATGGAATGAACACAAAAATAGAATTAACGAAAAAATAAAAAATTTAGGAGGAAAAGAGATGAGCTTTTTAGAAAAGAAAAAACATAAAAATCAATGTTGTAATCATGAACATGGTCATAACGACGATTGCTGTAATCATAAGCACAATCATGAACATAATCAGCATGACCATGACTGCTGTGAACAGGAACACCACGACCATCATCAAGACCATGACGGATGCTGTTGTGGACATGAACATGGACACAGTCACGGACATGGCTGCGATTGCTGTGAAGATGGTGTAGAGATTGAAAAGAACAAAACAATTGCAGGTGTAGTTGTATTTCTTATTGCATTTGTTTTATTTGAGTTTAATATTTTTGAAAAATTGGGACTGTTTACATCAGTTAGTAAAGAAACAATGGACACAGTTGAGTTAATAGTGTTTTTACTGATATATTTGCTTTCAGCAAGGGATATAGTTATAAATGCCATAAAGAATCTGTTCAAAGGAAAAGCACTGGACGAACAGTTTTTGATGTCAGTGGCCAGTCTTGGAGCATTCTTTGTTGGAGAATATCCTGAAGCATGTGCAGTTATGTTATTCTACATGGTTGGTGAATTATTCCAGGATTACGCCGTAGACAAATCAAGAGATTCCATTACAGAATTAATGGATATAAGACCTGATTATGCCAATATTTTAAGAAAAGACGGAACTATTGAAAAGATAGATCCTGATAAGGTAAAAGTTGGCGATACAATTATTGTAAAGCCGGGCGAAAAAGTTCCACTTGACGGAACAATTATTGAAGGTAACGGCACACTTGATACAGCAAGTCTTACAGGCGAAAGCCTTCCAAGAGAAGTTGTACCACAAGATCCTGTTATCAGTGGCTCTATTAGCATTAGTGGCGCATTGACAATCAAAGTTACAAAAGCATTTGGTGAATCAACAGTTTCAAAGATTTTGGAACTTGTGGAAAATGCTAGCAGCAAAAAAGCAAAAACAGAAAGATTTATTACAAGATTTGCAAAAATTTACACTCCAATAGTAGTTGGAGCAGCTGTTGCCATAGCAATTATTCCACCAATTATTAATGTAATCTTGGGCGCAAGCATTACAGACTTTTATGGCGTATGGAATGATTGGATTTACAGAGCTTTAACATTCTTAGTTGTTTCATGCCCTTGTGCATTGGTTATTTCAGTACCACTTTCTTTCTTTGCAGGCATTGGTGCTGCATCAACAAAAGGTGTATTGGTAAAAGGAAGCAACTATCTTGAGATTATTGCAAACTGTGACACAGTGGTATTTGATAAGACAGGAACTCTTACAGAAGGTGTATTTCATGTAAGTAAAATAAATTCAAAAGTTGACGAAACTGAATTTTTTAAGGTTGCATCAATTGCAGAGATGTATTCAAATCATCCTATTGCAAGTCTGATAAAAGAAGAATTTAAGAAACGTGACAAGGTAGCTTTTGAACAGTTAGAAGGAAGACAGAAGGAAATTTCTGTGGAAGATATTCACGGAAAAGGTATCAGGGCTACATTAGACGGTAGTGAAATTTTAGCAGGAAATAGCAAACTTTTAAAACAGTTTAACATTGTTTATGAAGATACAAATGAAGTTGGAACAGTTGTTTATGTTGCAGTAGACGGACAGTATTTAGGATATGTTGTAATAGAAGACAGAGTAAAGGCTACATCAAAAGAAGCAATAGAAAACCTTAAAAAAATGGGTGTAAAACATACTGTAATGCTGACAGGTGATAAAAAGGAAATTGCAGAAAAAATTGCAAAGGAACTTGGACTTGATAAGGTATATGCAGAGTTACTTCCGGGTGATAAAGTAAATCATGTGGAGCAGTTACTAAAAGAAAGCAATTCATTGGCATTTGTAGGTGATGGTGTAAATGATGCACCGGTACTTGCAAGAGCTGATGTTGGTATTGCAATGGGTGCCATGGGTAGTGACGCAGCAATTGAAGCAGCAGATATTGTACTTATGGATGATAACCCTAAAAACATATCAAAAGCAATGAAGATTGCAAGAAAGACCATTGGAATTGCAAAACAAAATATTGTTTTTGCATTGGCAATTAAAATATTGGTATTGATTTTGGCAGCAATTGGTATTGCATCAATGTGGGCAGCAGTATTTGCAGATGTTGGTGTATGTGTAGTTGCAATTCTAAATGCAATGAGAGCAGGAAAATAGAATAATTTTAAATAGACTTTCATAAATATTATTAACAGGTATAAGGTTGGTAATGTGTGAAAAAGTTGAATTTGAAATTATTTGTTTTGCTTGGTACAATAGTTATTGTGTTTTGTATAGTGATAAACATAAAAAATAATAACAGACAGGATAGACAGCAGGAAACATTTGAAAATGTAGTCAGGGCTTCCGCTCAGGTTAAAAGACCTAAAGTAGCCATTACTTTTGATGATGGTCCAAGCACTGTTTACACTAAGATACTGTTAGATGGATTAAAAGAACGTGGTGTAAAAGCTACGTTCTTTTTGACTGGTCAGGAAATTCAGTACAGCAAAGATGTGGTAAAAAGAATGGCAAAGGAAGGCCACATTATTGGAAATCACACCTATACTCATGTTGACCTTAAAAAGACTAACTACAAAAAGGCTATAAAAGAAATTGAAGATACAAACAATGCCATAAAGGAAATAACAGGGAAGAAACCTAAATACATACGCCCTCCTTATGGAGATTGGGATGAGAGAATATTTAAAGAAACAGATATGTCTATAGTTTTATGGAGTGTAGATCCTGAAGACTGGAAGGACCAAAATGCGTCAATTGTGGCAAGACGTGTTATAAAAAATACAACAGATGGTGATGTTATTTTACTTCACGACATATTTAAAACATCTGTAAATGCAGCATTTATTATAATAGACAAACTGCAAAGCCAAGGGTATGAATTTGTTACCATTGACAAATTAAACAGTAAAAAGGTAATTGAAAAATCAAGGTATAATTAAAAAGCGTTAGTGACAAGTTAGCAATTAAATATTGAGTTTTATTATAAGGCAAAGTATAATTTAATTAAATATAAGTTACGGAAATTATTGGAAAAACTTAAGATTTTGTATGGTTAAACAGTAAAGGAGGTAAGTGATAAAAAGCAAGTAAAACAAATTAGTAGCAGTTAGAAAATGTTGGTTAATCGAAAGGAGGAGACCACTAGTAATTGAATGAAATTAGTGGCGTATGAACTATGAAGAAAATATTAAAAATAAGTTTGGTTGTATTGGCAGTTACAATGATGGTAACATCATTTTACAATTTTAGAACAGAGGCAAAAACAAAAAATAAAGTTACATATACTTTAAAAAAGGGAACTTTAACAATTAAAGGCAAAGGAAATATGCCTAAAAAAATGGTGTTTAAAGGCAATAAAAAAATAAAGAAAGCTGTAATAAAAAATGGAGTTACTTCAATTAACAAGAGTGCTTTTGAAAACTGTAAAAATCTTAAAACAGTAAAAATTGGAAAAAGCGTAACAAAAATCGGGAAAAAAGCTTTTTATCGTACTAAAATTAAAAATGTAACAATACCAAAAGCAATCAAAACAATTAATAAAGATGCTTTTGGACTATGCACAAAATTAACAACAGTAACAATGCCCGGGAAAAAGATTGATTGTAATTCTACAGCTTATGCAGAACCATCGTTTTTGCCACATGTTAAAACAATTAGATTTACTACAAAACTAAATATAAAGGCAGTAACATTATATGACACAGATAATTATGTTGTGTATAAAAAAGATCCAAAATACACTAGCATAACAGGGATAATTTATACTAAAGACAAGAAGACTACAGTAAGATTACCAAATAGAAAAAATATCACTATTGCAGACGGATGTACTGAATTTACAATGGAATCATTATTATATTCTGTGTACCAGGGTGGAGGAAATTTTATTTACAATTGTTATAACGTAAGAACACTTGTGTTACCAAAGACAATAAAGAAAATCTCTAAAGGCAAAGGATTTGAGGTAGATTATTCAAATTTAGAAAATTTGTATTATTTGAAGTTACAAAATGTTATTGTAAAGAATAAGGATTTAAGCGAACAGGATATAAAAACATTTACAACTCCTTTTGAAATGGAATTTATTACAAGTTATGTTAAATCTGAAAAAGGAGATAACACCATTACATTGGTTAAGAAAAACAAATAAAATTTAGATAAATAGAGAGAACCATTCACAATGTTGACTGAACAGTAGCCAAAGTGAATGGTTTTTCTATTTTATTAGTATAATGGTTTTAATTAGGTAATTGAAAGTCAGTCTGTTCTGACAGAAACCAAAGATCTGAAAGCGGTCATTGAATATGTTAGAAATCTTTCCTATACAGATTCTGAAAAAATTTT
>URQO01000021.1 GCA_900550135.1 uncultured Eubacterium sp. | reverse complement strand
AAGCCGGCTTTGCCGCCTTAATGAACCGACCGCGTTAGAAGCACTTTCGTTCAATATTGTCTGTGCCCACAAATATTTACATATAGATTCTGTTTACGGTTATCTTTTATTAAACTGAGAAATAAACAGGTTTTCTACTGCTTTTCGAAGCTGTGGCTCGTATACAACAAAGTGAGCTTCAAAAGGGTATACTTTTGATATTAATGTCCATTTGCCGGGATTGATGCAAATTTTTAGATTATCCAAAGTGTAGCTATCATTGGTTGTAATAATATAGTTGTCATGTTCTTCTGCATATACAGCGGTGGTTTCCAAATGCTTAAGATATTCTTCGTAAGTGTATGAAAGTTTCTTTTCATAAAAGCAACCACTTAAATCTAAGCATACAGGATGTTCATGAAACTGTTCCTCAGTAAGTTCAGGTAAACTTTCATATAAGAAGTTTGTATCCATAAAATCTTTTAACAGCTCTTTTTGCTTTTCTACATGTTCTTTAATAACAATCTGCTCATCCTCAGACACATTATTTCTTTTAAGAATATCTTCAAGTATATTTTGACTTAGTGTAAATAAAGGTAGTGAAGATGAAACGTAATATCTTAAACCATCTTCAAATCCATGAGATTCCATGAAAAAGTCATAACTTTTTTTAGAATCCTTTATAAAAATATCAATAAGTGGATGAGCCTTGTCCATTAAGAACTTAGCACGGTCTTTGTAATAAGACTGCTGTTCTTTGGCAGTAGATAATAAAAACTTTCCACTTTCAGGATAATCTACAATACCTTCTTCAACTAATATATTATTGTCGCAAATACTTAAACCGTTGTAATAAATGTTGCTTGCATCTTCAAAATAATAAGGTTTAAAAATACCTGTCATATAAAAAGGAAGAAAACTTTTTATGTGGCTGATAAGCCCGTTTACAGGCAACTGACGATTGTAAACATATTTAATCTTGTGACCTTTCTTAACGACAATAGACATGGCTTTTGTATAAGCGTCCAAAAATTCTTTATCATTTTCCAGATTTGAAAAATGCAAATCACAAATATGAGTAATGGATTTTTGTGATTTGGATAAAATACAGTTTTTGAAAAATTCTAAAATAGCTTCTTTTCTACCGTTTTCGCTAAAGTAGGTCTTAGATTTGGAACGTATATGATGGCTGGCAGGTACTTCTAAGTTCTCAAAAATACTCTTGCTGTCTTCTATCGTAAAGTCATTGATAGTCTGTAGAAAGTCTGAAAAACTATTCTGAACTTTTTCAACAAAAACCTGAATGTCTGCTTCGGGATTGAGATAGCCCTGAAACTTTGCCATTACTTCATCATAATAAATGTTAGGAATGTGTTTTTGCTCTGCAAACTTCACAATGCCGGCTACAAGGTCAGCAAGTTGTTCACTGTTGTGTGCAGGAATACGTTCTCCGGAACGATATTTTGTAAGAACCGAAACTGAAAGCCCTGATGTTTCAGACAGTTCTTTTAATGTACAATTTAAAGTTTGAAAATATTCGTTAAGTAATTTATTAAATACCATAAATGCTCCATTCTTAAACAATATTTTGTTAAATTTATTCTGTTACAAGTTACATTCTTGTTTTGGGAATATTTATATCAATTTTTCGTATATATTCACATAATTAGTATACCATAAAAAGATGTAAAAAAAACCTGTAGGCAATAGAATTAAATTTAAAAAAGCATCTTGACATATACCCCCTAGGGGTATAATATAAATATGTGACAAATAGATAAAATGTAAACACTTAAAAAGAGTAGTTATTATAATAAGGAGAAAAACTTTATGAAGCAGTTTAACGTAACAGGAATGAGTTGTGCCGCCTGTAGCGCCCGTGTGGAAAAGGCTGTGTCAAAAGTACAGGGCGTAGATTCATGCTCTGTCAGTCTTTTGACAAACTCCATGGGAGTGGAAGGAAATGCAAGCGAAGCAGATATTATAAATGCAGTAGTTCAGGCCGGATATGGAGCTTCACTAAAAGGTAGTGATAAAGAAAGAAGCGAGAGCATATCTGAACAGGAAGAAGCATTAAAAGACAAAGAAACTCCAAAACTAAAAAAAAGACTGATTTGGTCAGTAGGATTTTTGATTGTTTTAATGTATTTTTCAATGGGACATATGATGTGGGGATGGCCACTGCCTGATTTTTATAAGGATAATCATGTGGCAATGGGGCTGACCCAGCTTCTTTTGACAGTGGCAGTTATGGTTATAAACCAAAAGTTTTTTATTTCAGGTTTTAAAAGCCTGTTCAATGGAGCACCAAACATGGATACCCTTGTGGCACTTGGTTCAACAGCAGCATTTGGATATAGTACCTTTGCACTTTTTGCAATGACAAAGGCCCAGGTAATGGATAATTCAAAAGCAGTTATGGATTACATGATGGACTTTTATTTTGAATCAGCAGCTATGATTTTAACATTGATTACCGTTGGAAAAATGCTGGAGGCAAGGTCCAAGGGCAAAACTACAGATGCGCTAAAAAGCCTTATGAAACTGGCACCAAAGACAGCTAATGTTATAAGAAATGGAGTGGAAGAAAACATTCCTACCAGCCAGGTAAAAAAGGACGATGTTTTTGTTGTTCGTCCAGGTGAAAATATTCCTGTTGATGGTGTGATTATTGAAGGTCACAGTGCAATTAATGAATCAGCACTGACAGGCGAGAGTATTCCTGTGGATAAGGAAACTGGAGATATGGTGTCAGCAGCTACCATAAATCAGTCAGGATTTTTGAAATGTCAGGCAACAAGAGTAGGAGAGGATACAACACTTTCCCAGATTATAAAAATGGTAAGTGATGCAGCAGCTACAAAGGCACCAATTGCAAAAATAGCAGATAAAGTATCGGGTGTGTTTGTACCTGTGGTTATTACAATTGCAGTTATTACAATGGCTGTGTGGCTCTTATTGGGATATGATTTTGGCTTTGCCATTGCCCGTGGTATATCAGTGCTGGTAATTAGTTGTCCTTGTGCCCTAGGGCTGGCAACGCCGGTAGCCATTATGGTTGGAAATGGAAAAGGCGCAAAAAATGGTATCTTATTTAAAAATGCAGTGTCTCTTGAAGAGGCAGGAAAAGTACAGATTGTTGCACTTGATAAAACAGGAACTATTACAACAGGTGAACCAAAAGTAACCGACATATATCCTGCAGATGGAGTGTCAACAGAGGAGTTGCTGAAATTTGCATATTATCTGGAGAAAAACAGCGAGCATCCTTTGGCAAAAGCAGTTTTAGGTAAGGCACAGGCAGAAAAAATAAAGGCTGAAGAGGTACATGACTTTAAGGCATTGCCGGGCAATGGACTTGAAGGAATATACAATGGGGAAACACTGACAGGCGGAAGCGTTAAGTTTATAGCAGAAAGAATCAGTATTGATGAAAATATAAAACAAGTGGCAGCAGATTTTGCACAAAAAGGAAAGACCCCTTTATTGTTTGCAAAAGGTGACAGACTTCTTGGTATTATTGCCGTGGCAGATGTTATCAAAGAAGACAGTGAAAAAGCAATAGAAGAACTTAAAAACATGGGGATTAAGGTGGTTATGCTAACAGGTGATAATGAGCGTACTGCCAGGGCCATTGGAAAAGAAGCAGGAGTGGATCAGGTCATTGCTGATGTACTTCCTAATGGAAAAGAAAGTGTAATCAGACAATTAAAGGAACAGGGTAAGGTTGCCATGGTAGGCGATGGAATAAATGATGCACCGGCTCTTACAAGAGCAGATATTGGTATTGCCATTGGTGCAGGTACAGATGTTGCCATTGATGCAGCAGATATTGTTCTTATGAAAAGTATACTTACAGATGTAGGAGCAGCCATCAGATTAAGTAGGGCAACCTTAAGGAATATCCACGAGAATCTGTTTTGGGCATTTTTCTATAACGCTATCGGCATTCCACTTGCTGCAGGTGTTCTTATTCCAATAGGAATTACACTTAATCCAATGTTTGGAGCAGCAGCCATGAGTTTAAGTAGTTTTTGTGTAGTATCAAATGCACTTCGCTTAAATCTGGTTGATATATACAACAGTAAAAAAGATAAGAAGAAAGTAAAAGAGTTAAAGGAGATTACAATGAGTGAACAGAATAAGAAAACATTAACTATTGAAGGAATGATGTGTGAGCATTGTGAAAAGAGAGTAAAGGATTCATTAGAGAAACTTGATAAGGTATCAGAGGCCGTTGTAAGTCACAAGACAAAATCAGCCATTGTATCATTAAATGGTGAAGTTGAAAATGACGTCCTTAAAAAGACTGTAGAAGATCAGGGTTATAAAGTGTTAGACATTAAGTAAAAAAGCTGATTCAAGATTAAAGGCTGAATAATGAACAAATACGATATGGTTTCTTTATTAGTTATTAATTCGTTTTGTTGGGAAAATAAAAGCTCCATTTTTCATGATTAGTATTGTAATCACGAAAAAATGGAGTTTTTATATAGTAGGGAAATATCCCATAATAAGTTGTTACTTAAATATATAACAGAGTTTTTAATAAAGCTATAATATGTTTTTATTTGAAAATTATGGCTGGATTAAGTTATTTGCAAAATCAGCCCAATACTCTGTTACATCACCAACTACTTTGATTTCATCAAAATGTGCGTTGCCAAAGGCACGTAGCGCTTCTCGGTCATAAAATGTTTTGGTACCCTTTGCCACAAAAGGCAGTGCATACCACACAAGGACACGGACATCCTTTGGAAGATGATTAAAATATTCTTTTGATTTCTCATCTTTAAAGGAAGTAACCAAAACAGTTACATCTGTTGTATTATAATTAAATCTGCTAAGTTCTGCCGTAAAGTTATTCCAGAACTCTTCGTTTTTCTGTTTTGAATTGACACAAAGTAGAACTTTTTTCTTTTTATTACCAAAGCCGTTGATAATATCCTGACTTTTTGATGGTAAGTATGTGTAATCCTTAAAGATAATGTTAATAAGTCTTTTTGTAGACATACCATCATCATTGTAGATACACCAGTTTACCATGTCTTCCCATTGTGGTCTGTAAAACTCACAGTATTCCTCACGGTTTTCACAAATTGCCCCAAGAGATGTGGCAATTTCTTCAAGACTGGAAGATACAATGCCTGGAAGAGTGCTAACAGGAACATAAAGTCCGCGTCCACTTTCATATTCTTTTAAATCAGGTACATAAAATACAATTGGACGACCTGTAACTAAAAAGTCAAAAAAGATACTAGAGTAATCCGATATCAAAACATCAACAACAGACAAAAGCTCATTTGTATCTATTGTAAAAGGAATCAGAATATCCTTTAGTTCAGGATCCTGTGCCAAAAATTTGTAAAGGAAGTAGTGAACACGTAGATAAATACGGTATTCATCCTGATTAATATTTTCAGAAAACTTTTTAACAGTTTCCTTAAATTCATTAACATCATATTCTAATTGGTTGTAAAGGTTGCCTTTCCATGTTGGGGCATATAGTATAATTTTTTTATCAGTTTTAATACCTAAATTGTTAAGCTTTTTAAATACTTTGTTTGTGTCCGCGTTGATTAGAAGATCACTACGTGGGTGACCAACTTCAAGAATCTTTCCATTAAACAAGCCATCTAGTTTGTAAGCCTGTTTGTACATAACATCTGTCATAAACTCATTGGCAGATACCAAAAAGTCTGCACCAAGAAAATTTCTTGCAGGACCTCTGGCGTTTTCAACACGTTCTACAGCATGGTCGTAGCCCATATACTTGGTAGGAACACCGTGCCATGTGTTGATGTAAACCTGCTCAGGACGTTTTACGAAAAAGTATCCAAAAGTAGAGTTGGATATAAGATATTTGCTGGAAGCTAAATATCTATAATACTCTTCAGATTCACGTTGCACAAATTTTACATTTTCAAGACCTTCAAATTCTTTTATGTTATCCTTTGCCATATCCATATCGGCAATAGACCAGATATGTGTACAGTATTCAAAGGTAGGATCTTCTAACAATTGAGTAAAAATAGCTCTTGGGTTGTCAAGGATACCTAAACCTGAAAATGCTTCATAGAAAATATAGTTATTTCTAATGGGAATGGCCAAATAGGAATAGTATTGTTTTTTACCAACATCCTTTTCCGGCATTTTAAAAGTTTGTACGATCTTCTTAATATTTCTTTTTAAATTGTATTTGAACCCGTTTTTTACAGTTGCTTCATATTTTTCCATGTAACACCTCTAAATAATTTCTTCAAACTGCTTTATTGTTAATTCATTGTAATCTTCATAATTGAATTCACATGTAGGAACTTTTCCTTCCATAAAAGCAATAAGTCCCTTGTAAATATCATCAGTAGTATTGCCAATTAAAAACTGTCCGTTGTCAAATAAGGAAGACTGGGCAGAACTAAAGTTTGACATAATAATAGGTAGTTTAAGAAGGCGGGCTTCCAGTAAAGAAACCGGCTGACCTTCATGTAATGATGGAAGAATGAAACAGTCACATTCTTTCATTAACATAAAAGGATTGTCCATATTGCCTGTTAAAACAATCTTTTCGTCCATATCAAGTGATGATATTAAAATTTTGAGCTCATCCATCAAAGCACCATCTCCAATAATGTAAAGACGTGTTTTAGGATATTCTTTATTAAACTTTGCAAAAGCTTTTATAAGTGCTACCTGATTCTTTTCAGGAGATAAACGACCCATGTTTACAAAGGAAGTAAGCCCTTTGTTTAATAATTCAGGTAAGCCAAGTTTTGCAGCAGTTTCTCTTGTAAAGGATTCCTTTGAACCTGCTAAAACTCTGTCAAAATTGGCCGCGTTTCTTACAAATGCGCATTTATCTTTTAACTCTTTGTAACCAATTTTTTCAAGGTTTACATTCATTGTAGCCTCTGAACAGCCTACGATTTTGTCGAAAAACTGATAGGTAGAAAATACTACACGAAGCTCTCTGCGGTGAGGCTTTTTGCCGTTTACCTTTTTATTCTTTTCGGTAAGTAAATCGTTGTGTTGCCAAATAAGTTTCTTTGCATTTTTACCACTTAGTAAAAGAATGGAGTAGAAACTGCCGTATCCTGAGTAATCAATAACTGTATCAAACTGACTTTCGCCAAAACATCTGATAAATTCTCTGTCATACATTGCTTTGGGATAAATTTTATTCATCAAAGGTGCATTAAATCCAAAAACTCTAAGGAAATTATTGCGAATCATTTCTCCAAATGTAGATGGAGTGTATGATACTCGGGCAAAAATTCTGGCGTTTTTGTTAAATGTGCAAATCATTTCTTTACTGTCGTTATATTTTAAGTTGCCTGCGTAAACTGTAACGTCATATTTGCTGTAATCAATGTAATCAAGCATGGTACGAAGGGCAGTTGAAATACCATTCATACGAAGTCCACCACCAAAGAACAAAAGTTTCTTTTTAGAGTTTTTGCATTTGATTAAGTTGTAGTTCCTGCCGTTGTCAGAGCAGGTCTTATTGTAAAATACTACGTCCACAATACGTTTTGCCACTGAGCCATCATCCATGGGGCAGGCAAACTCTTTTGCTTTTTTGTAGGCATCGGAGTATTTGTTAAGATGTGGTTCTAAATTGTTAATAACATATCCAATCTGGTCAACCTTTGTTAAACAAGGTCCCGGCAACTGGTCAGGACTAAGGTAAAGCCCACGATAATTTTTATATTCATCAATATCTGGTATATAAAATAGAACCGGCTTGTCAGTTGCAAGGTAATCATAAAAAATACTTGAATAATCTGATATTAAAATATCAGTAACTGCCAGCAATTCGTTTGTATCTATAAAAGCAGGAATTAAGGAATCACTCATTAATCCGGCTTTTTTCATCTCTTTATAAACAACCTGATGAGGCTTTAAAAGCACCTGATATTTGTCAGTGTCAATGATAGCTTCCAAATTCCTTTTGAAATTAATGTATTCATCAACATCGATGGAAGGATGATTGTAGTCGCTGCCTTTCCAGGTTGGAGCATACAAAATAATATCTTTTTTTGAATCAACTTCTACACCGTATTTGTCTAAAAGCTTAAGCACTGCTTCAGAATCAGTGCTAAACAGACGGTCGTTTCTAGGATACCCTTCCTCTATAATAGTACCTTCATATAATCCCTTTAATTTGTACTTGTTCAAATATATTGAAGTAAGAAAAGGATTGGCTGATACAATATAGTCTGCCGATAAAAAGTTTCTTAGTACATTGGAAATGGTAACCGGTGCATCCGGCATATCATAGCCAAGACTCTTAATTGGAGTGCCATGCCATGTGTTTACATATACCTGTCCTTCTTTTTTACAATAATAAAAAGGAAGAGATACATTTGTAATAATGTATTTTGCACTGGCTAAATATCTAAGATGATCATCACTGTGTCTGGAAATGGCAAATACATTTTTGTCATTTTTAAACTGCTCCATAACAGGTTCGTTTCCGTACTTATCTTCAATAACCCATACATGTGTATAATCTTTAAAATCTTTGTTGCTCTTTAATTCAAGAAAAATGGCATAAGGGTTGCAAATCATGCCACGTCCAAAATAAGAATCGTATAAAATCACCTTGTCATCAATTAACAGGTTTTTGTAATATTTGGCGTATCTGGCACGTCTTGCAGTTTCTTTAAAATTGCCTGCTTTATGTTTTAACTTGTTTACAATACTCATATAAATCTCCTCTTATTTAGATAAAATTATTATATTACAAAATACCTTTGGAGTATAGTGAAATTAAAATGTTTCACTTTTATTACAAATTTGTTATAATAGAAAAAATGTGTCTATTATTGACATTAAAAAAGAATAATATATAATAAGTGCGAGTATTACTAAGAAATAGATGGAGGTAATATGAAGAAGTATTTTGAAGGTTTTATGAGATACAGATACCTTTTAAAAGAATTGGTTATCAAGGGTATCAAGCTTAAATACAGAAGATCATATTTAGGTTTAGTTTGGACATTGTTAGAGCCATTGCTTACAACAGCAGTATTGGCATTAGTGTTCGGTGAGTTATTAGGAAGCAAGCAGCCTTACTTCCCGGTATATATTTTATGTGGACGATTAATATTTGGATGCTTTTCAAGTACCACAAAGGTGGCAATGAGATCCATTAGAGCAAATCAGGCAATGATTAAAAAGGTATATGTACCAAAATATTTGTACCCATTGTCTACCATTATATACAATTACGTTTTGTTCCTGTTATCATTGATTATATTGGCAGCACTTGCAGTTGTATATAGAGTACCAACATCATGGCACATTATTGAAATATTTATTCCATTGATTATTCTGTTTATATTGTGCGTTGCCGTTGGACTTATTCTTTCCACAGTGTGCGTATTCTTTAGAGATTTGGAATATCTTTGGGAAGTTATAGTTATGCTTATTATGTATTGTTCAGCTATTTTCTACAATATAGAAAGAATTGGCGCAGCAAAAATTATTTTAAAATTCAATCCATTATACTGTATCATCAGCAATGTAAGATGCGTTGTAATGGAAGGTGGCTCAATATTTACAAGTACAAGTTTTGATTTGTCAAATTTATCTATGATGCTGTATTCATTAGGTTTTAGCCTTGTTGCACTTGTCATAGGTGTAGTAATGTTTAAAAAGAATCAGGATAAATTTATCTTGCACATATAGGAGGCGTTATGGGAAAGTATACACTTAAGGTGGATGACGTTAGTATTAGATTTAACCTTAGCAAGGAAAAGGTGGACAACCTTAAAGAACTTTTAATTAAAAAGATAAAAGGTGAGAAAATCCGTTTTAATGAATTTTGGGCACTTAAGAATATTAGTTTTGAATTACAAAAAGGTGACAGACTAGGTATCCTTGGATTAAATGGTGCAGGAAAAAGTACACTGTTAAAGATTATTGCAGGTGTTTACAAACCTACATCAGGAAAGGTTACACGGCATGGTCACATAGCACCTATGATTGAACTTGGCGCCGGATTTGATTCAAACTACACAGGAAGGGAAAACATCTTCCTATATGGTTCAGTGCTTGGACTTTCAAGAAGCTTTCTTGAAGAAAAATATGATGAGATTTTAGAGTTTTCTGAACTTGGTGATTTTATTGATGTACCTATTAAAAACTATTCATCAGGTATGAAGGCAAGACTTGGATTTTCAATTGCCACAGTTGTTGAACCTGAGATTTTAATTTTGGATGAAGTATTATCTGTAGGTGATGCTAAGTTTAGAAAGAAATGTGAAAAGAAGATGCAGGGTATGTTTGATCATGGAGTAACAGTATTGTTTGTATCTCACAGCTTAGAACAGGTTAAAAGACTGTGCAACAAAGCTATATTGTTAGACCACGGTGAACTTATTGCAAAAGGTGATATAGAAGATGTTGCCACAATATATCAGAAAAAGTTAAACGATTAATACCACGGAGGCAAATATGGAATATACAACAAAAGGAACCTGCTCAAGACTGATTAAGTTTGAGGTAGATGGAGATAAAGTTAAAGATGTTCAGTTTGTAATGGGATGTCATGGCAATACTCAAGGTGTTGCAAAACTTGTTGAAGGTATGGACATTCATGAAGTTATTAAAAGATTAAAAGGCATTGATTGTAACGGCAGAGGCACATCATGTCCGGATCAGCTTGCAAAAGCATTAGAGCAGTATTTAGAGCAAAATAAATAGCATATATGGCGTGGATTTGTGATTAACTTTCCACGCTTTAATATTTTTAGGAGGAATATTATGCTTGGAATAATAGGAGCAATGGAAGTAGAAGTGGCAACACTTAAAGAGAATATGAAGATTGAAAGTGTAAATACCAAAGCCGGAATGGAATTTTTTAAGGGAACAATAGCCGGAAAAAATGTTGTTGTTGTAAAAAGCGGAATTGGAAAGGTAAATGCAGGTATATGTACACAGATACTTGTAGATGATTATAATGTTGATGCTGTAGTTAACACAGGAGTGGCAGGCTCATTAAACAAAGATATTAATATTTGTGACATTGTAATTTCCACAGAATGTCTGGAACATGATATGGATGTAACGCCTCTTGGCTATGAAAAAGGTGTGATTCCTGATATGGAAACATCTGTATTTACAGCAGACAGACATTTGATAGAAGTGGCAAAGAAGGCAGTGGCTTTAGCAGAACTGGACGTGAATATTGTAGAGGGGAAGGTTGTATCAGGAGACCAGTTTATTGGAACTGCTGAAAAGAAACTGTATTTAAGAAAGCAGTTTAATGGAGATTGTGCAGAAATGGAAGGGGCATCTATTGCCCACACTGCATGGCTTAACAAAGTTCCTTTTCTTGTTATCAGAGCTATATCAGACAAGGCAGATGGTGGCGCAGAAATGGATTATCCAACATTTGAAAAGAAAGCAGCAGAAAATTCAATAAAACTTATGATGACATTCATTCAAATGCTTTAGAAAAAATATTTTAGGAGAATTTGACGAACGATTTTTGATGCAAAGAACAAATATATATGCTACACTTTCATAGAAATAAATTGACGGTTGTCAGTGAAAGTGGGGGATTAAAATGATTAAATATTATATTGCAGATTTAGAAAAATGGTGTTCGTCAAATATACCGAAATACATAAATCAAAAGAACTTCTTACTTATAGTAGGAAGTCTTTTTTTGTTGGGAATTGTCACAAAATGGATAGCTGTACATTATTATGGAAAATTAATTAGAAAAGCGGAAAACATAGATCATACGAGAAATGGAACCATCCGCCAGATAAAAACAAAATATGACAGCTTGAAACAGGTAAACAGAAATGTTGAAAATCCTATGGTTTTTGTAAGTAGAAACATAAATAAATGTAAGGTTTTTCATATTAATTTAAATAGAATGAATAATATTATCAATTGGTGCTCATTACTAATAATGATAGTGGCGGCAATGGTAGCATTTCAGTGTTACACCGGTATGCCTAAAGGAATTCAGTGGGTATCATATACTGTTATTGGAATTTTTTCAGGACTTGCTCTTGAAATGGTGAACCGCTCCATGCCGTTTGGAGAGAAAAAAACGGAATTGACATATGTGTTGGCAGATGCTTTAGTAAATGGTTCAAAAAGAGTAAACGTGGCAGAACGTGACAATCTAATAGAACTGGTGCCAGATAAAAGTAATGAAGAAAATCATGAAAATATGACATATAGTCAGGAAAACCAGGAGGAAAAAGACGAAGAAATATTAAATCAGGTTATTGGAGAGTTTTTGCAATAGTTTTATGGGAAAAAAATTAAGTATATAGAAAAAAACATTTAAAAAAATATGATACTACTGACATAAAAATATAATACTTGATAAAATTGTTTCAAAAGCCTATAATAAAAGATAGTTTTGTAAAACGGAGGAGAAAATATGTCAAAAGTAACATTTGATTATTCAAAAGCTGCTTCATTTATTTCAGAAGATGAAGTTACAAGCATGAAGAAGATTGCAGAAGATGCAAAGAAAGTTTTAGTAGAAAAAACAGGAGCAGGCAATGATTTCTTAGGATGGATTGATCTTCCTGTTGATTATGACAAAGAAGAGTTTGCAAGAATTAAAGAGTCTGCAAAGAAGATTCAGTCTGACTCAGAAGTTCTTATTGTTATTGGTATCGGTGGTTCTTACTTAGGTGCAAGAGCTGCAATTGATTTCTTAAGACATGGATTCTACAACAATGTATCTAAAGAAATCAGAAAGACACCTGAAATTTATTATGCAGGAAACAGCATTAGCCCGGCTTATTTACAGGGATTAATTGATGTTGTTGGAGATAGAGATTTCTCAGTAAACATTATCTCAAAGTCAGGAACAACTACAGAACCAGCCATTGCTTTTAGAGTATTTAAGGAAATGCTTGAAAAGAAATATGGCAAGGAAGAAGCAGCAAAGAGAATTTATGCTACAACTGACAAGGCAAAGGGAGCATTAAAAGGACTTGCTACTGCAGAAGGTTATGAAAGTTTCGTAGTTCCTGATGACGTAGGAGGACGTTTCTCAGTACTTACAGCAGTTGGCCTTTTACCTATTGCAGTAAGTGGTGCAGATATAGACAAACTTATGGAAGGTGCTGCAAGTGGTAGAGAAAGAGCTTTAAACAATGCTTTTGAAGAAAATGATGCTATGCAGTATGCAGCAATCAGAAATATCTTACTTAGAAAAGGTAAGGCAGTTGAAATTACAGCAAATTACGAACCAAGTCTTCATTACTTTGGCGAATGGTGGAAACAGCTTTACGGTGAAAGCGAAGGAAAAGATCAGAGAGGTATTTTCCCGGCAGCAGTTGACCTTACAACAGATCTTCATTCAATGGGTCAGTTCATTCAGGACGGTGCAAGAATTATGTTTGAGACAGTTGTAAACATTGAAAAATCATCAGCAAAGGTTGTTATTGATAAAGATCCTGAAGATCTTGACGGATTAAACTATCTTGCAGGTAAAGATATGGATTTTGTAAATAAGAGTGCCATGAACGGTACTATTTTAGCTCATACAGACGGTAACGTTCCAAACCTTATGGTAAATGTTCCTGAACAGAACGAATTCTACCTTGGTGAATTATTCTATATGTATGAATTTGCATGCGGTGTCAGCGGTTACATACTTGGTGTAAATCCATTTAACCAGCCGGGTGTAGAAAGCTACAAGAAAAACATGTTTGCACTTCTTGGCAAGCCTGGATATGAAGATATGACAGCTGAATTACAGAAGAGATTATAATATAAGGGTGAAGCTGCCCGGAGTATACTGCTCAATTACAGTTTCATACTATATATTTTAATAATAAAAAAGGACTTGGTTATGTTTTAATCAGATAAGTTACTGCTTAAAAAGTCATAACCGGGTCCTTTTTTAGTCTTCTTCTATAACATAAAAATCCAAATAATCAAAATCAATAGATTCAACAAAACTGTGAGCGTAAAATCTTGTACGGGCAATGCGTTTAAATTCAGTAATGTTAGAATCAAGCCATATAGGATTACTTAAATCAAATTCATCACAAATCATTTCCAAAGCTTTAAAAATCTTATGGGTTCTTGTATCATCTATATCCAATTCAATGGTTGTGCTTTGTAGCATTTTATTACTTTTAAAGGTTCTTCCCCATACTCTAAACATAGCAATCTCCAATCAAAATATAAAATAAAGCAGGTTAAAGAAGATTTTAATATACAAAAATAGACTATAACCAAACTTTAATATATTCTAAATTAAAAATATGTTTCTGTAAAGAGAATATAACGCCCCATTCATTTACCTATAAATTAAAGTGTGATATAATACAAAAGATACTAGGCTTTTATACCTTTTTGAAGATAATATAATACATAGTTAAACAGATTGTATTTTTACAGATAAGAGTATTTTGTGAAAATATCAGGAGGGAATATGGGGAATAAAAAGAAAATAAAGGTTAAAGGAAATTTGGCTCATTACATAAAATGGCCTTTATATTTGAATATAATATGGTTCCTATTTATTATGGTAGGATTTGCCATAAATGTTAAGACAGGAGCACTGATTACATTAGCAGAGATTATTTATCTGGTAGTTTCAGTTGCCGTATACTTTGCCTTTAAGCCAAATATAATGAAGAATCTGGTGGATTTTGGAGCTGAGTACAGTCAGGTGCAAAGGCAGATGCTACATGATATGGAGATTCCATATAGTTTGCTTGACGAGAATGGTAAGGTTATGTGGACAAACGAACAGATGGATATTCTATGCCAGGGAAAAAATATAAGAAACAGAATTATTTCATCTATTTTTCCTGAGATAAAAAAAGAGACAATGGAATTTGATGAAATGGGCAGAAGTGAGTTGGAAGTTAAATATGAGGAGAGCATATACAAAGTTGTATTTAAACTCTTTTTGCTTAACAATTCTGAAGATGTTTCTTCCACAGTTGCACTAGTGGGACGAAATAGTGGATTAATATCAATGTATATGTTTGATGAAACCCAGATACATCAGTTGGCAAGAGAAAACAAAGAAGAAAAACTTATTACAGGTCATATTTATATTGATAATTATGATGAGGTATTGGATAGTATTGAGCCTACAAGAAGAACGTTACTTGTGGCACTGATAGATAGAAAGATAAACAAATATTTTGGTCAGTATGACGGTATTGTAAGAAAGCTTGAAAATGACAAATATTTTGTGATTTTTAAGACTAAATATATTAGCAAGATGCAGACAAACAAGTTTGCAATATTAGATGAGGTAAAAACAGTAAATATTGGAAATGGTCTTCCGATTACATTAAGTATTGGTATTGGTGTGGGCGGAAACGGACTTACATCAAATTATGATCTTGCAAGAGCAGCTATAGACATGGCACTTGGAAGAGGCGGAGACCAGGCTGTAGTAAAAGAAGGAAATAAAGTATATTATTACGGTGGAAAGTCAAAATCAGTTGAAAAGAACACAAAAGTAAAATCAAGAGTTAAGGCTACAGCCTTTAGGGATTTAATCGAAACAAAAGAAACAATTTATATAATGGGTCATCATATAGGTGACAACGATTCCTTTGGTGCTGCGATAGGGTTTTATAGAATTGCAAAAACAATTGGTAAAAATGCTCATATAGTATTGGGAGAAGTAAGTAGCACAGTTGAAGAACTGGTAAAAATATTCAAGGATTCAGATGAGTACGATGAAGATATGTTTGTATCAGGAGCTAAGGCTACCATTGATATAGGAAAGAATGATGTATTAATTGTAGTTGACTGCAACAGAGCTGCATATACGGAATATCCTGAACTTGTAAGACGTGCCCAATGCCTTGTTGTTTTTGATCATCATAGACAGACAGAGGATGTTATTGACAATGCACAGCTTTCATATATAGAACTTGCGTCATCTTCTACATGTGAGATGGTAGTTGAGATTATGCAATACATTCCGGAAACAATAAAGCTTTCAAAGATTGAGGCAGAATCAATATATGGTGGTATTATGGTGGATACCAACAATTTTATCAACAGAACAGGTGTAAGAACATTTGAGGCAGCGGCTTATTTGAAGAAAAACGGTGCAGACATAAGCAAAGTCAGAAGAATGTTCAGAGACGATATTAATGATTATAAGGCAAAAGCATTAGCTATACAAAATACAACAATTTACAAAGATGAATATGCGATTTCAGTGTGTGATGCAAAAAATGTGTCATCGCCGACAGTGGTAGGTGCTCAGGCTGCAAATGAACTTTTAAACATAAAAGATGTTAAGGCATCATTTGTTTGTACACCTTACAATGACATGATTTACATTAGTGCAAGATCAGTAGACAAAGTCAATGTTCAGGTTCTGATGGAAGAGTTTGGCGGCGGAGGTCATATGAACCTTGCAGGTGCACAGGTAAAAGATGCATCTCTTGGTGAAGTTGTTCAAATGATTAAAAACTTAATAAGCAAAAAAATTGAGGAAGGTGATATGTAATGAAGGTTATTTTATTGGAAGATGTTAAGTCACTTGGAAAAAAAGGTGAAATAGTAAATGTTAACGATGGTTACGCAAGAAATTTTATATTAAAGAAAAATTTAGGACTTGAAGCAACAAGTAAAAATTTAAATGATTTAAAATTACAGAATCAGAATGCAGCAAAAGTTGCAAAAGAAAAACTTGAAGCAGCCAAGGCTTTGGCAAAAGATTTGGAAGACAAGTCCATTGTTGTAAAGATTCAGGCAGGTGTAGAAGGAAAAGTATTTGGATCAATTTCAAGTAAGGAAATTGCCCTTGAAGCAAAGAAGCAGTTAGGTCTTGATATTGATAAGAAGAAAATCGTTATTCCTGATGCAATTAAATCTCTTGGAACATACAATGTAAATATTAAATTGCACAAGGATGTTGTAGGAAAACTTGCAGTAAAAGTTGAAGCAAAATAGTTAGAATAAGTTGTAAAGTACAGATTGATTCTAATTGGAAAGAATAAACTGTACAATATCAGTTGATTTTTAATAAAATAATTAAGAACATATAAATGGAGAAACAAAATGGATGAGGCAGTTGTAAAGAGAATAATGCCCCATAGCAACGAAGCAGAGCAGGCTGTTATTGGTTCTATGATTATGGATCAGGAAGCCATTGCTGTTGCCATGGAAAAATTAACAGACGAAGATTTTTATAATAAACAATATGGTTCATTATTTAAGGCAATGACTGCTTTGTATAATGAGGGCAGAGAGTGCGATTTGGTTACAATTAAGACCAAATTGGAACAAATGGAAGTTCCATCAGAAGTAATCAGCATAGACTTTATTAGAAATATTTTGGATATGGTGCCAACTTCTGCAAACATAAAACAGTATGTAGATATTGTTTACAGCAAGTCAGTTTTAAGAAAGCTTATTAGAGTAAATGAAAAAATAGCAAATACATGCTATGCAGGAAATGAGCCACTTGAAACCATATTGGAAGAAACAGAAAAAGATATATTTGATTTGATACAGACAGGAAATACAGGGGATTATGTACCTGTAAGACAGATTGTATTAAATGTATTTGATAAAATTGAAAAAGCTGCACAGACAAAAGGGTCCATTACAGGACTTGAAACAGGATTTAGAAAGTTGGACAGACAGTTGTCCGGTTTACAACCATCTGACCTTATACTAATTGCTGCAAGACCATCAGTAGGTAAGACAGCCTTTGTATTGAACCTGACCGAAACCATTGCGGTAAAACATAAAATTCCAGTGGCAATATTCAGTTTGGAAATGTCAAGCGAACAGCTTATAAACCGTGTGATTTCACAGCATTCAATGGTAAGTTCCCAGAAGATTCGTATTGGAGATTTAACAGACAGCGAATGGGAGAACATAGTAGAATCAGGTAACATTATCGGAAATTCAGATATTATTATTGACGCAACACCAGGTATTAGCATTGGTGAAATGCAGTCAAAGTGCAGAAAATTTAAGTTGGAAAAAGATATTCAATTGGTTATAGTGGATTACCTACAGTTGATGACAACAAATACATCACATGGTAGCCGTGAACAGGAAATTGCTGAAATTTCACGAAAGTTAAAGGGAATAGCCAGAGAACTTAATGTTCCGGTTATTGCATTGTCACAGCTTAACCGTGCCTCTGAGACAAGAGAAGACAGAAAGCCTATTATGGCCGATCTTCGTGAATCCGGTTCTATTGAGCAGGATGCCGATGTTGTTATGTTAATGTCAAGATATTATGATAAGGAAAAGAAAGAAGAAGACAGAAACAGAATTATTTTAAACGTGGCAAAACAAAGAAACGGCCCTGTAGGAGAAGTTGAACTTGTTTGGATACCACAGTATACAAAATTTGAAGATGCTGAACAGGCTGAAGAACAAATATAAGATAAACTTCGACATAACCGCAAAAGGTTACAAAATATTCAGTGTTAATCTAATTGAAGCAGTAATATAATGGTTTTATAATTGAGTTGTTCAAAGGAGCAACTCAATTTTTTGTTTCATAGGTTTTATAAAAATCAGTTAATAATATTTTTAGTAATGGAAATTGATTAGAGAATTTTATGAAATAAAAAATGCTTCACAGCATGTTGTATATTTTTAAGGAGGTCAAAATGGGGGAAAAGAGATATATAATATCAGATGCCTCAAAGATGTTAGGAGTTGAATCTCATGTATTAAGATATTGGGAAGAGGAATTAAATGTTAAGATTCCCAGAAACGAAATGGGACATAGATATTATACAGACAATCATATTAATTTGTTAAAGAACGTAAGAGATTTGAAAAATCAGGGTTATAGTCTTAGAACAATTAAAATGATGTTAACAGATCCGGATGAAAGAGAAAATAGAAGAACAAACGGAGGAAACAGAATAGAATTGCCATTGACGGCAACAGAGGTAAAGTCGCCTACGGCTACCGGAAAGTCATCGATTATTGTAGAAGATTCCAATGGAAGCAAGATGGAACAGTTTCAGGCTTTAATGGACAAGGTGGTGTGCAAAGCATTAAAGGCCAGTGCTTCAGAACTTGGCAAAGAAGTTAGTGGAAATGTTAGTGAGACAGTGTTAAAGGAAATGAATTATCTTATGAGAACACAGGATGAACGTGAAGAAGAGAGATATAAGAAATTGGATGAGGCAATGCGCTCAAAACAGAAAATGAGCAGAAGAGAAAGAAAAAAGAAATTAAAAGCTGAGAAACTCCTGTTAAAGAAATCTAAAGAAAAGACCAAAAAAGAAAAAGCAGGAAAAGATAATTTACATATTGGCAAAAAAGTAGTTACTGAGTAAAAAAATGCTGTTGTATTTGAAATAATCAAATACAACAGCATTTTTACATGTCATAATTAAGCATCTAATTCAATAGAACCTGTTGGGCAAGAACCTGTACAAGCTCCACATTCGATACATGCAGATTCGTCGATAACGAAAACGCCATCTCCTTCACTAATAGCGCCAACTGGGCAAGCGCCTGCACATGCACCACAACCGATGCAACCATCATTAATTTTGTAAGCCATTGTGATTGCCTCCTTAAAATTTTTTCAGTTATTATAATAATACAATTGTTGACAGAATGCAACAATATAATATTAAACAAATATGTAAAAAAATGTGTAATTGGAGAAAATATTGATATTTCTTTGATAAAGAAACAGTATTATTTTCTTAAAACAGTTACTACTCTTCCAAAAAAGTGAACATCATCCAGATTAGTGATTATGATAGGTTCTCCGACTCTGTTTACAGGTTCTAAACTAATAGAAAAACCAATTGAGTATTTTCTAATATATACTTTATGACCTATTAAAAAAATGCCTACTTCCCCATTTAAAGGATATCTGTCTTTGGCAACTAACAAAATATCATTGTTTAAATATGTAGGATGAAGCTTTCGACCAAGTATTTTAATTCCACACATAATTATATTTTTGTATTCATCGTCATATGCAGAAATATCAACTGATTCAGTGGAGATGCTGTCAAAAATCATACCGTCTTCAATTCGACCTGTAGGTACTAAAACCGTTATATTATCAGTGTTTGCGGATTTATTATAAAAATGAAGTTTGCTTTCAAATGTAGCAATTTCCTGAAGTAATATTTGGGATCGCTCAGGCAGACATGAAGTTCCAATGCCAAATTCTATACCTGTTTCCATCAACTGATCAATGCCGCAGCCAAGTGCGGTGCAGATTTTATAAAGAGTATAGACAGTAGGATTTTTAATTTTTCCGGCAAGTAATTTTTTAACAGATTCATAAGGTAAATCTGCTGTGTCTGCAAGTTTTTTTATGGACCATTGATTAATGGTTAGCATTTCGTTTAGATTGTCCAAAATAATGTTATGTAGTGTTTCGAGTTCCTGAGTCTTAGAGTTTTCTTCGTTGTTCTTTCTCATAGCAATCCCCTTTTTTAGGTAATAAAATGCACATATAAACCTTTTTTAACATAAAATCGGTTCAATGTAATGTCTTTTTTTGTTTTCATATACGATATATTATAAATTTGAGTATTTTAAAAAGCAATACTTTTTAATTGAAAATGCTTATATATAGGTTTTGTAATATAAGAAAAAATTAATAGGAGGATTAGGGGTAAATAATGCACAACAAAAAACTGAAAGTGTTAGTGGCTGACAATCAGGTGGTTGTTAGACAAAAATTGGTACAGAAATTAAGCAAAGATAAGGACATTATCATCATAGGAATAGTAGATAATGGCAAGGAGGCATTGGAAATATATCAAAGAGAACAAATAGATATTGTTATTTTTGACTTGCTACTTCCCGTGTATGATGGATATACATTGCTTGATAAGATGAATGAGAGTGGCATTAACAATGATGTAAAGTTGATAATGACCACACCTATTACAAGTGACTTGCTTGTAAGCGAAGCGTTCTACAGAAAAGTAGATTATGTTTTGACAAAACCATATGATGAAAATATCGTAAGTGAAAAAATTAAAAAGATATATTGGCGCATGAATGAAATCATGGAGACAGGGACTGTTTATACAGAGAAAAATATACACAAATATAATGTCTTTAATTTTGAAGAAATGGAAACAGTTATTTCAAAGAAACTGAACGAGGTAGGAATTCCGGCAAGACTAAAAGGATATAGGTACATGATTACAGCAATAACAGAAGTACTAAATAATGATGAGTCCTTGGACGCAGTAACAAAAATATTGTATCCGGATGTGGCTAAAAAACATAATTCTACAGCTCAGAGAGTAGAAAAAGCCATAAGACACGCGATAGAAGTAGCATGGAATGTAAATGAAGACAATCCAATTAAAAAACAGTTTGAACTACATGAAGGTAAGGAGAAAAACAGACCAACCAATTCAGAGTTTATAGCAAAGATATCTCAGGATATAAGACACATAGCATAATTAATAAAAGTTCAGAAGCATTAGTACAATATTCGAAAATATAAATTGTGAATATTGCATTTACTAAGCGTCTGAACTTTTTAATATTCAAACATTATATAAAATTTATAATGTATTTATACATTGAAATTACTGAATATACTCTTAAAGTGCAAATTAAATTTGTGAATATCAAATTAATTATTTTTGGCACGTTTTAGTGAAAATACAAATTCCGTACCAACACCCTCTGTACTGATAACGTCAATATTTTCTTTGTGAGCCATCATAATTTCCTTAACTATGGCAAGACCGATACCGGAGCCTGTTTTGTCACGGCCACGGGACAAGTCGGTTTTGTAAAAACGTTGCCATATTTTGTCAAGGCTGTCACTTGGAATACCAGTACCAAAATCCTTTACAGAACAGTAAATCTTTTCACCCTTGTTGTATACTTTAATGATTATTTTTGAACCTATGTTGCTAAATTTGATTGCATTATCTAAAAGATTGTATAAAACCTGTTCAATCTTTCCTTTGTCAGCATACACATTGTGGTGTTTCTGTGGAAACTGAATAATCAGTTCAATATGCTTTTTCTCGCAACTGCCCTGGAAAGTTTCAACTGTGGAAGTGACTACATTTTCCATACTAAATTCCTCAAATAAAAGTTGTGGACCGGTAGTATTCCAACTGTTTAAATCCCTAAGACCACTGGTCAGTTTCTCCAGTCTGTTAGCTTCAGACAACACAATTGACAAATATTTGTTATGGTCCTTAGGAGGAATGGTTCCATCCATCATGGCTTCAAGGTATCCCTTTATTGAAGTCAAAGGAGAACGAAAGTCATGAGAAATATTGGAAATAAAATTTTTCTGATATTCTCTTGAGTTGTTTAACTGCTTTGACATGTATTTAAGAGAACTTGCCACGTCTCCGATTTCATCATCATTGTTTACTTTAAGGCCTTCATATTCAAAATTGCCCTGAGCATATTCCATGGCGGCCAGTCTGATTTGCTTTAGAGGCAAATATATAAACCACATAAAGTTAAAGAAAATAATCAATGACAACGCCAGGATAATAAAATAGGTAATATAAAAAATCTTTGTAATATCATAACTGCTGTTCTTAATATAAGAAGTAGGAACATGTGCCACAACGTATCCGATTGTTTTGCCATTTACACGCAGAGTATGAACAACACTTAAAGTGTCTGTCTTATACATATTATAAAATTTATTGATTTTATAGGATGAATTCTTGTAATCATTTGGATTAAAATCCTTCAATACAATATTGCTTGAATTTTCATTTAAGCTTTTTGTATCATCTGTTGTGAAAATCATGGTATTGTTTGTATCAAGCACCAGAATATTACAGTCAAGGACCTTGTTAAAATCACTAAAGTAATCCTTCGGTGCAGTGATGTCATTTAAAGATGTAATCTTAAGGTTTTCAATATTGTCCGAAATAATTTCAGAATAATTGTTAAGTACATCTATTTTGTCTGTAAGGAGCTGATTGTAAATAAGGTTGGTTGACCAATAAGTAATCAACACGAATCCAAGTACGGCAAATGAAAAATATCCTATAAAAAACTTTGTTAAAATTGAATTTCTCATTATTTGTTATGTACCTCGAATCTGTAACCAACACTCCAAACAGTACCAATAGACCATTCATCTGTATCTGCAATTTTTTCACGGATACGTTTGATATGCACGTCTACAGTTCTTGTATCACCGGCATATTCATAACCCCAGATATGATCAAGAAGCTGCTCTCTTGTAAATACCTGATTTGGTGATGATGCAAGGAAAAAGAGAAGTTCGATTTCTCTTGGTGTCATTTCAACAGGTTTTCCTTTATAAATAACCTCATAGTTTGAAAGATTTATAATAAGATCTTTGTATTCAACACGCTTGTCGGAAGATGTAGCCGGTGCAGCTACCGGTTCAGTGTATCTGCGAAGAACTGCCTTAACTCTTGCAACAAGTTCTTTTGAATCAAAAGGTTTAATCATATAATCATCAGCTCCAAGCTCAAGTCCTAAAACTTTATCAAAAACTTCTGTTTTTGCTGAAAGCATAATAATTGGAATTTTTGAAGTCTTACGGATTTCCCTGCATACTTCATATCCGTCAATGCCCGGAAGCATAATATCCAATAAAACTAAATTTGGATTGTAATCTTTAAATGCTGTAAGGGCAGCTTGTCCGTCGTGAACAGTCATTGTATCAAAACACTCCTTTGTAAGATACAATGATATAAGGTTTGCAATGTTTTCGTCATCGTCTACAATTAAAATCTTCTGTTTGTTAGCCATTTTTGTGTCCTCCCATAAAAATATAATTATATAATAAATGTGCAATGTTAAATAAATTAGAAAAAATTGTTAATATATGAAAATATTATTTGAACTCTACAACAGTGGCACCGGCACCACCTTCGCCGTGTTCACCGTTTCTATATGATTTTACATATGAACATTTCTTAAGGTAATTTTGAACAGCAGCTCTTAGAGTACCTGTGCCTTTTCCATGAATAACATAAACCTGTGGAAGATGCGCTATGTACGCATCATCCAGATATTTTTCAAGTTCACCAAGGGCTTCATCAACAGTTTTTCCTATTAAATTAATTTCCATTTTTACATTCATGGATTTGTTCATTTTAATTTTGCCACTGCTGTTTCTTGTAAGTCCCGGAGCCTTAATATCAGGTTCATCAAGAATTTCTAAGTCCCTAATATTAACTTTAGAATTTAAAATTCCCATTTTTACTGTCAGATTGCCGGCAGCATTTGGAAGGGAAGCAACAGTTCCGTTTAAATTCATGCTAAGAACCTTAACCCCTGTGCCAAGCTTAAAGTCAGATGGCTTGTAAGTTTTGGTCTGCTTTGTTGATTTAATACCTGTGTGACTTTGGTTCTTTTTGATTTTGGAACCAACTGCACTACGGGATTTTTCAAGCTCCTTAGTATTGCCGGATTTGCCATATTTATTAATGTTTTTAATAGCATTATCAGCAGTTTCTTTAGCTTCCTTTAAAATATCAAGAGCCTCTTCACGGGCTTTTGCAAGTATTTTGTCTTTTTTGTCATTTATGTCTTTTGTACGATGTTCGTAATCTTTTTTCAAAGAAGCAATCTGGGATTTGTATACAGAGATTGTTTCTTTGTCTTTTTCAATCTGCTTTTTCTGACGCTCCAGTTCTGATAAAACATCTTCAAACTGTTCGTTTTCAGAATCAATTCGATTTTTTGCATCTTCTATAATAAACTCAGGTAATCCCAGCTTTCCTGAAATGGCAAAAGCATTACTTTTACCCGGAATACCAATAAGAAGTCTGTAAGTTGGTCTTAGTGTCTCCACGTCAAACTCACAGCTGGCATTTTGCACACCTTTTGTAGAAAGAGCGTAAAGCTTCAGCTCGCTGTAATGAGTTGTAGCCATAGTACGTGTTCCCATATTCTTTAAAAAGTTGAGAATGGAAATGCCAAGGGCCGCACCTTCAACAGGATCAGTTCCTGCACCAAGTTCATCAAACAGTACAAGGGAATCCTGATCAGCTTCTTTTAATATTTTCACCGTATTGACCATGTGGGCAGAGAATGTACTAAGACTTTGCTCAATACTTTGCTCATCACCAATGTCTGCAAAAATTTCTTTAAAAACGGCAAGGCTACTACCGTCAAAAGCAGGAATATGAAGTCCGCTTTGCCCCATTAATGAAAGAAGACCAACAGTTTTAAGGGAAACAGTTTTACCACCAGTGTTTGGACCGGTTACTATCAATAGGTTAAAATCTTTTCCAAGGTTGATATCAATTGGAACAACTTTATGGCTGTCCAGTAAAGGATGTCGTCCCTGCTTAATGTTGATGTATCTCTGGTCATTAAATACAGGCATAGTTGCTTTCATTTTCTTTGCAAGAGAAGCCTTTGCAAAAATAAAATCAAGTTTTGGTAATATATCCAAATCTGTATATAAATCTTCTAAGTATTCGCTACAGCTTACACTAAGGTTTGCCAGAATAATCTGTATTTCGTCAGCTTCTTTCATGGCAAGTTCACGCAACTTGTTGTTTAACTCCACAACAACAGCCGGTTCCACAAAAAGAGTAGAGCCTGTAGATGACTGGTCGTGAATAATACCGGGAACACTGCTTCTATGCTCCTGCTTTACAGGAACGCAGTATCTGCCGTCTCTCATTGTAATCAATGAATCCTGAAGGTAGGTTTTACCACTTGTTGAATTTACAAGGTGACTAAGCTGACTGTGAATACGGTCATTAGTCAGTTTTATCTGTCTTCTGATATTTTTTAGATTGTAAGAGGCATCATCTGCCATTTCCTCAGGGGAAATAATACATTTTTCGATTCCTTTGTTAAGGTTTGTAAGAGGCATAAGAGCATCAAACATACCATCCAAACTATCAGTAGAGTCATCGTCATTTCTGGAAAATGCTTTGACCCTGTTTGCAACCTTTAATAGGGAACTGATATTTAAAAGTTCACCCATGCCAAGGGTGCTGCCAATTTCCAGACGTTTAAGCGATGGGCCGATGTCTATTAATCCTGAAAAGGATAGAGACCCTTTTTGCCATATACGTGTCAGGGCATCTGAAGTATTCTGTTGCATTGTCTGAATCTTGTGTAAATCTGTGGAAGGTACAAGATTTTCGCAAAGATTTTTTCCAAGATCAGAGTAAGCCTCTTCCATTAACATATCTATGATTTTATTAAATTCTAGTGTTTTAAGCACTTTTTTATTCATTTCTAATCTCCATTTTTTACAAAATAATTGGTATTTAAAACAAGTGCTTTCCTTGTATTTAAATACGTTATCAATTATAATAAAGTTTAGCCTAAATATGCGTAAAAGTAAATTCTAACAGGCAAAATATTTGTATTTATTTTACAGTGCTAAAGGTTATATCCTATGTGCACCGGTATAGTGGTGGAAGCAGGATTGATTCTACAGATGAAATTTAAAAGAAATCAAAGAAATTTAAAATAAAAATATGGTTAGTTTCAGGAGGAAAAAATGAAGTACATAGAAACATTAAGGGAAGGCGAAAGAATCCAGGAAGTATATTTATGTAAACAAAAAACATCAGCAACTACAAAAACAGGAAAAGAATACGAAAATGTAATTTTACAGGATAAAACAGGACAGCTGGATGCAAAAATCTGGGATCCCGGCTCAATGGGAATAGATGATTTTGAGGCACTTGATTATGTGGAAGTGAACGGCGATATTACCGTGTTTAATGGTCAGACACAGCTCAGCATAAAAAGAGCAAGGAAGGTAAATCCAGATGATGTGGATTCATCAAATTATTTACCTTGTACTGATAAAAACATCGATGAAATGATGACAGAATTGCTAAAATTGGTAGCCAGTGTTAATAACCCATACTATAAGCAGGTTTTAACAAAGCTGTTTGTAGATGACCAGCAGTTTACAGAGGCATTTAAGAAACATTCAGCTGCAAAAAGCGTACATCATGGATTTATAGGTGGTCTTTTGGAGCATACTTTATCAGTTGCAAAGTTGTGTGATTTTTATACAACTCAGTATCCTATTCTTAACAGAGATTTGTTGATTACAGCAGCTATATGTCATGATATTGGAAAAGTCTACGAGTTGTCTGATTTTCCTGCAAATGATTACACAGATGCAGGACAGCTGTTAGGCCACATTGTGATGGGTTCGGAAATGTTGTCAAAGATTATTGCAACTATTCCTGATTTTCCAACAAAGCAGGCAAATGAGTTAAAGCATTGTATTTTGGCACATCACGGAGAGCTGGAATATGGCTCACCAAAGAAGCCTGCATTAATTGAGGCTTTGGCACTGAATTTTGCAGATAATACAGATGCCAAAATTGAAACAATGAAAGAAATATTTACAGGAAGTACAACTGTGGGTTCAGACCAGTGGCTTGGATACAACAGACTTCTTGAATCAAATGTAAGACGTACAAGCAAATAGAAATTGGGATTGGTTTATGTTTAAAAAGAATGATATTTTAGAAATTGAAATTATAGATCAGGGTACAACAGGAGAGGGCATAGGCAAAGTTGATGGCTATGCTCTTTTTGTAAAAGATGCAGTGATTGGAGACGTGGTAAAAGTAAAAATCATGAAGGCAAAAAAGAATTTTGCTTTTGCTAAATTGCTTGAAGTGGTAAAGCCATCGCCATATCGTGTAGAGCCACTTTGCCCTGAAGCAAACCGTTGTGGAGGCTGCCAGTTGCAGGCAATGAATTATAAGCAACAGTTGGAATTTAAAGAGAAAAAAGTCTACAACAATATCAAACGAATCGGTGGCATAGAAGATTTTGAAATGAAGCCTATTATCGGTATGGAAGAGTTGGCTGTAAAGGGACATGAGGGAAACGGACCTTTTCATTATAGAAATAAGGCACAGTTTCCGGTAGGTCTGGACAGAGAGGGAAACATTGTCAGTGGTTTTTATGCAGGAAGAACTCATTCCATTATTAGCATGGACAATTGCCTTCTTGGTATTGAAAAAGATGGTGACGTAAATGGCACCATAATGCATATAGTAAAAACTTTTATGAATATTTATAACATTAAATCTTATGATGAAAAAACTCATAAAGGTTTAGTGAGACATGTTCTGATTAGAATTGGTGCTTTTACAAATGAGATAATGGTATGCATTGTTATTAATGGAAACAAATTGCCACATTCACAGGAACTGGTGGAACAGTTATTGCAAATTGATGGAATGACAAGTATTTGTCTTAATGTAAATAAAGAAAAAAGCAACGTTATATTAGGAAAAGAGATTATTAACCTGTACGGAAAAGACTATATTGAAGACTACATTGGTGATGTTAAATTTAGAATTTCACCATTGTCCTTTTTCCAGGTAAATCCAACTCAAACAGAAAAGCTTTACAACAAGGCACTGGAATACGCAAACCTTACAGGAAAAGAAACTGTGTGGGATTTGTATTGCGGTATCGGAAGTATTTCTTTATTTCTTGCAAAGGCTGCAAAGAAAGTGATTGGAGTGGAAATTGTTCCTGAAGCAATCAAAAATGCAAAAGAGAATGCTGAAATTAATGGAATTGAGAATACGGAATTTTTGGTTGGAGCAGCAGAAGATGTAGTTCCTAAATATTTTGAGGAACATAAAAATCAACCTGAATGTAAGCCTGATGTAATTGTAGTTGACCCACCACGAAAAGGCTGTGATCAGGTTCTGCTTGATACTATTGTAAAAATGAATCCAGAAAGAATTGTTTATGTAAGTTGCGACAGCGCAACGCTGGCAAGGGATTTGAAGTGGCTTGAAGAACATGGGTATAAGTTAAAGGAAGCAACACCATGCGACATGTTTGGTCAAACGGTGCATATAGAGACTTGTGTGTTGCTACAAAGACGAACTATGTAGAAATCCTTAATTTTAGGCACTTTTTCAAACATATCGTCTTTACGAGCGAGGGCGATAAAATCAGAAATAAAGAGATAAAAAACTATATCAATGTTTCGGTAGTAGTTGATATAGAGTGTGGGAACACAAACAATTAAATACTAAACTTTAGGGGTACTTGTTAAAAAAGTATCCCTTTTTAATGTAGGCGTTCAGAAATGAGCGTCTATTTTTATACCCAAAATGAAAGGAGCATTAGATTTATGAAAAAGACATTGAAACGATTGTGTACGGGCTTCTTAGCTCTTGCAACTGTCGTTACTGCTTTACCGACTACACCCGTTCATGCAGAAAGTAAGCAATACTGGACGGAGTCAAAAGAGCGTGTCGGTATCGTTGAAAAAGTAATGAATGACGGTTCGATTGGTTCTACCTTTAATGAGGGACATTTGACCGTTGAGGGCGAGGACGCTTACTGTATCGACATCAACACAGACTTTAAGAACGGTTACAAGACCAGAGCTGACGCAAGCTCACGCATGAGTGCCGACCAGATAAGCGACGTTGCCTTATCTATCGAATATGTAAAACAGTACACAGACAGCCACAGCGGAATAAGCAAAAATCACGCTTACCTTTTAAGACAGCTTGTAGTCTGGCAGAGATTGAGCGTACATCTTGGCTGGCAATGTGATAACGTGCGAGCTT
>URQO01000020.1 GCA_900550135.1 uncultured Eubacterium sp. | reverse complement strand
TTTAGTGAATTTATCAGGTTCAACGGGAATACCAATGTCCAGATATTTCTTAAATTCATTAATCGTAGCAGTACTTACAGTTGTACTTGGAATTATCATTACAATTATGGCAGCTTACGTATTTTCTAAAAAGAAATTTAAAATTAAAGGTGCGTTATGGGAATTAAACCAGATGGCTCTTATGTTTGTAGCAACAGCCGTAGCTATTCCAAGATACTTAATTATAGTAAACTTAGGCGTTTACAATACATGGTTTGCACATATCTTGCCATTAATTGCAATGCCTGTAAGTTTATTCCTTGTAAAACAGTTCGTTGATGGTATTCCGGATGCGTTGATAGAAGCAGCGGTAGTTGACGGTGCAGGAGATGTTACAATTCTTAGAAAAGTAATTATTCCTTTAACAAAGCCGGCTCTTGCAACATCTGTTGTGCTTACATTCCAGCAGGTATGGAACAACGTGGAAACATCAAACAACTATATTACAAACGAAGCACTTAGAACATTAACATATTACTGTAACTCCATTGGTGTAAACAATGCAGTGGCGGCAGCAGGTATGGTAGCAGCATCAAGTTTGATTCTGTTCTTGCCAAACTTAATTATCTTCATCTGTATGCAGTCTAAGGTTATGAACACAATGGCAAGTTCAGGTATCAAGTAAGGAGGCGAACGATGAAAAAACATTTAAAAAAATCATTGGTTCTATTTCTTGCATTGATGTTTGTGGTAATGTCAGTATTACCTGTAGCAGCATCTCAGGCAACAAGTTATACATATACCCTTGATGATCAGAACAAACTTGTTAGAACACAGGATGCATACTTGCCTGATAGAACTATTACAAACTTAGGATTATCAGATCCTGAAGACATGATAATAGACGAAAACAATTTGGCATATATCGTTGATACAGGAAATAGAAGAATCGTTATATATGATTTAAATACAGAAAAAGTAAAGAAGATATTAAATCAAAAAACAGTAGGCTCTAAAGATTTTGAAGGATTCAATTCTCCAAAAGGTATCTTTAGAACAAACAGTGGTGAATTGTATATTGCCGATGTAGGTGCAAAGACAGTATTCAGATTCACAAAAGATTTTAAATTTGTAAGAAGATATGATAAACCATCAGCACCAATTTTTGCTGATACAAACTACGAACCAAGCAAGGTTGCAGTAGATAGCGGAAACAACTTATACATTGTATCAGAAGGTGTTTACGCAGGTGTTATCCAGCTTGCAAATACAGGAGATTTTTTGGGATACTTTACATCCAACAAATCAAAACTTACTCCACAGCAGATGTTCTTAAAATTAATATATACAAAAGAACAGCAGAAAAAATCAGAGTTATTAAATACTCTGCCATCTACATTCTCAAATATTTATGTAGATAAAAAGGGAACAGCTTACTCAACATGTATGGGTACAGGTGATGACCTTTTAAAGAAACATAGTACAAATGGTACAAACATGCTTAGCGCTGTAATGGCATCAGCATCACTTACAGATGTTACAACAAATGATGACGGAATTATTTTCACATCAGATGCAAGTGGTGAAATTTGGGCATATACAAGTCAGGGTGAGGTGATTTTTTCACTAGGTGCCAAATCAGAAGATATTGATATTTCAGGTTTGTTCACATCACTTACAACTATTGCAATAGACAATCAGGGAAATATCTGGACAGCTGATGGCGAAAAAGGATTTTTACAGTCATTTACACCAACAGAATATGCAACAACAATCTACAAGGCATTAAAAGAATACGAAAACGGTGATTACGATAATGCACTTGAAGATTGGAGTTATGTATTAAGACTTAACCAGATGTCAGTATTGGCTCATAATGGTGTAGCTAAAGCTTACTACAACGATGAACAGTATCAGAAGGCAATGGACGATTTTGAAATTGCCGGAAACAGAGACGGTTATTCAGATGCATTCTGGGAAGTAAGAAATAAATCAATCCAGAAGTATTTAGGACCATTCTTAATAGTAATAATTATCTTAATTGCACTTAAGATAGCAATTGGATTTATTGATAAAAATCACGTTATTAAGAAAAAGAAAAAAGCACTTGGAGCAAAACTTAAAAATGTTCCTGTTCTTGGAGAGATTGGTTATGCGTTCAAGATAACAAAACATCCTATAGACAGATATTACGATATCAGGGTAGGAAAGAATGGCTCAGCAATTGCAGCAACAATTATTTATGTTGTATTCTTCGGAGTATATATGCTGTACCAGACAGGAAAAGGCTTCATATATCAGTATACAAAAGTAGAAGATATGGATATGGGAGCAGTTATTGTTGGATTCTTTGCAATACTTATTTTATTCATTGTTTGTAACTTCCTTGTTACATCAATTACAGATGGTGACGGAACATTAAAACAGGTATATATGATTCCTGCATATGGACTAATTCCTGCAATGATTGCAATGCTTGCAACAATAGGAATGTCATACATACTTACATACAATGAATCATTTATTCTTACAGTTATTATGATTATAGGACTTGGATGGAGTATTGCATTAATATTTGAAGGACTTTCAACAGTACATGATTATGACTTTAAACATACAGTATTAAGTTTAATTATTACATTTGCATTTATGCTTATTGCAGCAATTGTAGTTTTAGTTGTAATCATTATGTGGGAACAGTTAAAAGACTTCTTAGTAACAGTAGTGAAGGAGGTAGTAAGAAATGTTACAGGCGGCTAAGAAAAATAAATTAAAAACAGTTGCACTTGTTGTATGTCTCTTATGCGTCCTTTCAGTAAGCGTTGCAGTAGCAGCAGCTTTCTTAAACACAAACAGAGATACAAGACCGGCACCTGACAAGGTGGTATCTGACATGAAGGTTACAAATGCATATCAGTTACTTTGTGAAAAAGGTGACTATCAGTATTATTTCAGAGATGACAGAGATATTATTCTGGTAAAGAATATTAAAACAGGTTACATCTGGAAGACAGGCGTGGATATTCCTTTAAATTCTCAAATAGAAGAAGCTTTTGATGTGGTAAATTCAGCAAAAGAAGACAATGACCCTGGAGAGATTAAGGACTATGCAGACAGCATGGAAATGACAGTTAAGCAGGTTAAAGAATTGGCTAATACGCCAAAAGATTCTTCATTTACAAATGACCAGTACGGAGCATATGCAAACTCTTTACTTACAGTTGAGTACTACACAGGCTCAGGAAAAAGTATGAAGACTACAAGAGTGTCTTCAGCAGCTTATAAAGAAAGCGACGGAAAGTCAGGACTTAGTGAAGTAGATAAGGCAAATGGAAAATATAAACTTGAATGTGTATTTACATTAAAAGATTCAGACAAAACAATGGATTTGGGAATCAATGTATATATTACATTTAGTGATAATGGAAAGATTTCATACGATATTCCTTACAAGGAAATCACAGGTGATGGAATTAATAAGATTTCAAATGTAGTTCTTACTCCTTTCCTCGGAACAAGTGGTGGTGCAACATTGGCATATGATGCAGACCAGATTGACTGGGTAAAACTTAAGGGAAAGAAAATTACACCTGGTTATGCTTTAATTCCTGATGGAAGTGGAGCATTAGTAAGATTTTCAGAGAACAAGACAAAGTTTACTGAATATAAAGGAAAAGTATACGGAGAAGATCCTGCAACTGATGTAAATTATTATTCATCAACAAATGATGTTGTTCCTGTTAAAAATCCAACAATGCCTGTATTTGGTATTTCACATGGTGACGGAACCCAGGCGGCTTTTGTAGCATATGCAGACAAGGGCGACGAATATATGAGTATCAACGCTGTACCACTTTCAACAGAAGACGGCGAGGTAAGATACACATATGCTTATCCATCATTTAAATTTAATTCAGAATACTTCCAGGTTACAAACCAGAAGGGAGATTCTTACAGAAAACTTCAGGATACACCAAACAAGTTTGATATTTCTATGACATATCAGTTCTTAAGCGGTGACGGAAGTGACGGAACACCATCTGCTGATTATGCAGGAATGGCAAAAGCATATAGACAGCACCTTATCGAAAACGGCACATTAAAAGAAGTAAAACAGGAAGGAAGTAATATTCCTATCAGAGTAGACTTCTTAATGTCAGATTCTAAGAAAGGTGTATTCTCAACACAGGAAGTTGCAGTAACAACTGCTACAGATGTAAGAAACATATTAAACAAGTTAACCAAAGGCGGAGTTAAGAATATTAACTCAGGATTGATAGGATGGCAGAGCGGTGGAGAAACACTTGCAAAGCCAAACAGCACAAGTTTTTCAAGCACAATAGGAAGTGAAAACGATTTTGAAACATTAATGTCAGACTTTAGCAAAAAGAATGTTGACATTTCATTCTCAAGAGAATTTACAACAATTAATGAAGATATGGTAAGTTACTACAACAATGCTGCATCTCACATTAATACAAAATATCTTGAAGTAGATAAATCAGTATCATTACCTGAAAATGCACCTGTAACAGAATACGGATATGCATTGCCTGAAAAGACAGCACAGTGGATTAGTGATTTATATGATGATTTAGGATCATATAGCAAATCATTTACAATTGATGGAGCTTCAAATGTATTGATTAGTACATATGATAGTGACGGAGCAGAGTCAACAGCACTTGATACAGTTAAGTTATATCAGAATGCTTTATCAAATATTAGCAAAAAGGGTACAAAGTTAAACTTAGTAAACCCTAACCAGTATTTATGGAAATATACAGACAGATACTTACAGTCACCTGTAGGAACATCACAGTATGTATACGAAACAGATACAGTTCCATTTTTACAGATGGTATTAAATGGTACAATGGAAGTATATGCACCATATGCAAACTTCTCATTCTACTCAACAACAGACCAGTTAAGAATGATTGACTACAACATTGCACCATCATTTGTATTAACAAAACAGCCATCATATTTGTTGGCATCAACAACATCATCTGATTATTACTCAACAGAGTTTAGTCAGTATGAAAAGTTAATAAAACAGATTTACAACAAAGTTAACACACCATTATCACAGATTATCGGATACCAGTGGGATGGAAGAAAAGTTGTAGAAGACGGTGTTATTGTAAACACATATTCAAAGGATGGAGATGTAAAAAGTATCATCATCAACTACACAAAAGATGAAGTAACAGTAAATGGGACAAAAGTAGCAGCACAGAGTGCAGCAGTAGTCGAAGGAGGTGTTAAGTAATGGCTGAAGAAAAGAAAGCAGTAAAAGCGACAGCTCCAAAGACAGAAAAGCCTGCAAAGACTAAGAAAAATAAAAAGATGCGTACATACCAGCAACGTCAGGATAGAACAGGTTACATGTTCATGGCACCATGGATTTTGGGATTTTTACTATTTACATTATTCCCATTTGTGTACACAATCTACTTAAGTTTCACAAACGTATCACGTAGTGTATACGGATTTGATATAAAATGGATGGGAATCAAAAACTATATTAATGCATTTGTAGGAAACGGTGAATTCCTACCTGCATTACTTAGTTACATCAAAATGATTATACCTTATACATTTATTGTAGTTGTATTATCATTTATCATTGCATATTTACTTTGCAAAATTAAAACAGGTAAGGGATTACTTAGAACAATTTATTTCCTTCCGGTTATCATTATGTCAGGTCCTGTTATGACACAGATTATGGAAGTACAGGGTGCGGCGGCTGCTGCAGCAGAAACAACTTCAACTGCAGTAAAAGAAGCAACAAATGCATATTCAAACATATTTATTATGCAGATTATTGACAGTTATTCACCTGCACTTGCAAATGGACTTGCAGGAATATTTGACCAGTTATCAATTATTCTCTGGTTTACAGGTATTCCAATTGTATTGTTCATTAACGGATTACAGAAGATTAATCCAAGTATATACGAAGCAGCAAAAATCGATTCAGCTAATGCTTGGCAGATTATGTGGAAGATTACAATTCCAATGTTAAAGCAGATTGGACTTATCATCACTGTATTTACAGTAATTCAGCTTGGTATGTTCAGTTCAATCAATCCACTTTATGAATTGATTCAGGACAAGACCGGAGATATTGCAAATGGTCTTGGATATGCGGCAACATATGCATGGATTTACACTGTAGTTGTATTACTTATTGTAGGATTTGTATTCTTATTGTTTAAGGATAGAAAGCCAAAAGACATTAAGGCAAGACAAAAACAGGAAAAGAAACTTAAGAAGCTTGAAAAACAGCAGAAGAGAAGATTAAAGTCTCAGAAGAGACATCAGGCAAAGGAGGCAAAGTTATATGGCAAATAAAAAAGACAGTGCAAAGAAATTTGATTTGTCTTCTTTAAAGAAAATCAACTTTGCCAGACTTAAAAGATTTAAAGCAGTTGGTATTATTTCAAAGATAGCAATATACTTTGTACTTATCTGTATTGGATTTATATTCTTAGAGCCAATATTGGAAATGATATCAAAGTCAATTATGACAACAAAGGACTTAATTGATCCTTCAATCACATGGATTGCGAAACATGCAACATTAGAGAATTTTAGTAAGGCAGTGGGCACATTGGATATTCCAAAGTCAATGCTTAACTCAATTTGGTTCTCAGCATTATTGGCATTTTGTCAGACAGCAGTTTCAGCAACAACAGGTTTTGCACTTTCACGATACACATTCAGGGGTAGAAATTTCTGGTTTGTAATGCTTATCATAGCATTTATCTTACCGGTTCCACTTCTTACAGTTCCTAGAATTATGATGTTTAGTGAAGTAGAAACAATTTTTGGTATCGGCTTAATTAATACTGTTACACCACAGATATTATTAGCATTATTAGGTCAGGGTGCTTACTCAACAATGTTGATATTAATATTCTACAACTTCTTCAATATGATTCCAAAATCACTTGATGAAGCAGCTATGATTGACGGAGCAGGATCACTTAAAGTGTTCTATCACGTAGCAATCAGATTATCAATTTCAACAATTTTGGTTGTATTCCTGTTCTCATTCGTATTTAACTGGAATGAAACATATACAACAAACATCTTAACAGGTGATGCTTTGGAATTACTTCCGGGCAGATTGTCATTGTTTGATAATGGTTCAGCTGCAAATGCAGTAAGCGAGTTAAACGAGGCAATAAAGATGGCTGCAACATTAATTGCAATAGCACCATTATTAATTTTATACGCATGCGTACAGAAACAGTTCATCCAGGGTATTGAAAATACAGGTATTACTGGTGAATAAAATTTTAGAATGCAGATGCAAAACAGTGTCTGCATTCTAACAAAAATAACGAAAGGGCAAACATATGAAATTATTTAAAAAAGTTACAGCAGTAGTGTTGGCAGTGGCTATGATAGCAACTACTATTACAATCAGTAACACAGAAGCGGAAGCAAAAGTTACTCTTAAATCAAAGAAAAACATTACTTTAGTTGTAGGTAAAAAAAGTACAATTAAAGTAAAACAAAAAGGTGCTAAATTTAAATCAAGCAACACAAAGATAGCAAAGGTTACAAAAAAAGGAAAGGTTACAGCAAAGAAACCGGGAGTTTGTAAGATTACAGTAAAAGTTAAGAAAAGTAAAAAAGTTGTAACTGTAAAAGTTGTTCCTGGAAAGGTAACAGCACTTCAGGCAAAAAATACAACTGACAATGGTATACAGGTATCATGGGAAAAATTAAAAAATGTGTCAGGATACAATGTATATTATTCAACAAGTAGCAAAAGCGGATTTAAGTCTGTTAAGGTTGGAAATACAAATAAAACAACAATTAACAAACTTACATTAGGAAAGACATATTATTTTAAGGTTAAGGCTTACGCAAAAGTAGGTAGAAAAACATACACAAGTGCAAGTTATTCAAATGTTGTATCAGACAAAGTTCGTAAATTAGTTTGGAATGACGAATTTAATGGAACAGCACTTGATTCAACAAAGTGGAATACTAATGGAGCAACCGGACAGAATGGTTTTGGAAATCGGGAACTTCAGAATTATCAGCCACAGTATTGTGAAGTAAAAGATGGTTCACTTGTTATTAAGCCACAGATGGAATGGAACCCTAGAAAGAAAACTATTCAGGGAGTAAAACCAAATCTTCAGTGTTATTCTACAAAACTTTGGACAAAAGGAATGTATAGCATGACTTACGGTAAGGTTGAATTTAGAGCAAAGTTACCAAAAGGAAAAGGTACATGGGCAGCTTGTTGGATGTTAGGAAACGATGAAAACTATGGTAAATGGCCAAGTTGTGGTGAAATTGATGTTTTAGAAACAACAATGCAGAGATCTAAAACACTTATTCCACAGTCAATTCATAATTCAAAATTTAATGGAATGCCAACAAGTTCAGGAAACAAACATGGAGATACTACTGTAAATACAGCAACAAGTGAGTATCATACATATGGTATTGTATGGACCAAAAAAGAGATTACATTTACAATTGATGGAAACGTTACATGGACATATAATCCAACAAAATATGTTTCATCAGGAAATGCATATGCAAACAATAAAATCTGGCCATTTAACAAGCCATTCTACTTAATTATCAACTGTGCAATCGGTGGAGTTCTCGGTGGAGATGTAGGACCTGACTATTGGACAAAGATTGGTACAAAGACATATGCAGATGGTGGCGTAAATCAAATTTATCAGGATTATATGTATGTAGATTACGTTAGAGTATATCAGTAAATTTTAAGTTAATTACACAACCGGCTGTAATGCCGGTTGTGGTAAAACACTTTTGGATAACTAAGGGAGGTTATTGTATGGTTACAATAAAAGATGTTGCCCGAGAAGCAGGGGTAGCAATTTCAACAGTATCAAATGTATTCAACAATGCAGATATTGTAAGTGAAGAGACAAAACAAAAAGTGTTAGATGCAGTAGAAAAACTTCATTATATACCTAATATGAATGCAAAATTACTTAAATCTAATAGAAAAAATACAATAGGCCTCTTTTTAACAAGCCTACAGGGTGATTTCTATAAGGTATTAACACAGGCTATTCACTTACAGTGTAAGTTGAATAATTATTTACTAAATATTTATGTAAGTAATGACAATTCACCGGATGAAATATATCGTATGATTATAGCGTCAGGTGTAGCAGGAGCAATTATATATCATGAAGATTTAACAGGGGATTATGTAAAAAGAATCGCAACTGTAAATATTCCAATGGTATTTATTGACAGAAACAGTAAGGGAAAAAATATATCAGGTGTGTTGGTAGATGACAAGTTAGGTGCATCTATGGCAGTTGATTACTTAATAAAATTAGGACACAAGAGAATAGGCTATATGCACGGAAATGATACAGGAGATGATCAGCATCGTTATCAGGGATATGTAGAGATGATGCAGAAAAATAATCTTCCTATAGATGAAGATATTGTACTTCGTGGATATTATGAAGAATCCCTTGCATATAGTGAAATGAGATCAGTTCTATCAAGTGGAATAAAGTTGCCTGATGCAATGTTTTGTGCCAATGACGAAATGGCATGGGGCTGCATAAGGGCATTACAGGATGTCGATATAAAAGTACCGGAGCAGGTCAGTGTTATCGGATACGATGACAGTACAATCAGTGGTTATTATGGAGTACCACTTACAACAGTACACAGCCCAATTACAGAGATGGGTAGTGCAAGCGCAAATGAGTTATTTAGATTATTAAATGATGATGGTGATAAGAGTGGAACAGTAACAAAATTGTCACCAAAGATGGTATACAGAAGCTCATGTGGAAAACGCAAATAAAGGAGATTATTATGGAGAAATATAGACTTGAAGGAAAGACATTTGTAATTGATGATTACGATAAAATGCCGGCTTTTTCAAGCTTTTTACCTGGACTTGCAGGAGTAAAGGGTATCCCAATGTGGACATTTTACACAAACAGAGGTCAGGGAATGAATAGTTTTGGTATTGACAATAAAGGCAATGCCATTATGGAATTTAATTCAGCTAATACAGCATTTGAAAACACAACAGTAAAAGGATTTAGAACATTCTTAAAAATTGACGGTGAATATTATGAGCCATTTTTCAAATATGAAAAAGAAGCAAAACGTCAGATTAGAATGAACAAGAATAGTTTCAAGATTATTGAAACAAACGAAAAATATGGAATTGAAGTAACAGTAAATTACTTTATTTTGCCAAATGAAAGTATTGGAGCATTAATCAGACAGGTATCTGTAAAGAACATTTCTGACAAGGCAAAAGACGTTGAAATAATTGATGGTCTTCCAAAGATTATTACATACGGAATTTCAAATGGTGAATTTAAAGAAATGTCTAACTTATTTAAGAGCTGGGCATATATTAAGAACATTGACAATAAGGTTCCTTATTACACATTAAGAGCTTCAACAAAAGACTCTGCAGAAGTATCAGACGTTGAAGGTGGATATTACTATCTTACAATTAAAGACGGAAAGTTACAGGATGTAATCTATGATGTTGATACAGTATTTGGATATGATTTATCACTTATGACACCTGTTAGATTTATTGATGGTGGAGTAGATAATGTATTGGCAAAAGAACAGTGCTTTGCAAATAAGGTTCCATGTGGATTTACTCCATTTAAGGAAACAATTGGTGCAGGCGAAACATTCTCATTTGATACAATGATGGGATTTGCAGGTTCAGAAGAACAGATTAACAGCAAAATTGATACATTCACAAAGCCTAATTATATTGCTGATAAGTTTGTAGAGGCAGAAGAATTGGCAGACAGCTTTACATCAGATGTTAAGACACATACAGCAGCAGGAAAGTTTGATCAGTATATTGAACAGTGCTATTTAGACAACTTCCTTCGTGGTGGTTATCCATATGTTCTTAACAAAGATGGAAATAAATCAATTATTCATTTATTTAGTAGAAAACACGGAGATCCTGAAAGAGATTACAACTTCTTTTCAATTGCTGCTGAATATTATTCACAGGGTAATGGTAACTTCCGTGATGTTTCACAGAACAGAAGAAATGATGTATTTTTCAATAAAGATGTTGGAGAGTTCAATGTAAAGACATTCTTTAGTTTGGTACAGGCTGACGGATACAATCCATTGGAAGTACGTCCAAGTTTGTTTAATGTAATTGAAGGAAAAGAAGACGAAGTTAATGCATATGTAAAAGAAAACATTGAAGGTGATGCATCAGCAATTGAAAAAATTGTTGCAGGTAAGTTTACACCGGGACAGATTTCAAATACAATTGCAAAACTTGGTTTGAAAGTAAAAATCGATGATGGTGATTTTATTGCAAATATCTTAAATGATTGTGACCAGAATATTGAAGCCGGATTTGGTGAAGGATATTGGAGTGATCACTGGGATTACAATATGGATTTAGTAGACAACTACTTAAGCATATTCCCGGACAAGATTAGCGAGTTATTATTTGAAGACAAAACATACAAGTTCTATGACAGTGTTGCTTTCGTAGTTCCAAGAGACGAAAAATACGTTATCAACAAAAAAGGTGCTGTACGTCAGTATGGTATGGAAGTTGAAGACGAAGAAAAGTTGGCTCGTCCGGGATTTAACAAGTGGGCAACAAACTGGTTAAAGACAAAAGACGAAAAAACATATTTCACATCATTGGCTGTTAAGATGGTGATTTTAGCACTTAGCAAATTCGCACAGCTTGACGTTGATGGTATTGGTGTGGAAATGGAAGGTGGAAAGCCAGGCTGGAATGATGCCATGAACGGACTTCCTGGATTGTTTGGTTCAGGAACACCTGAAACATTTGAATTAAAGAGATTAGTAAACTTCATCGTTAACAACTTTGATGGAGAAGGCAAAGTAGCAATGCCTACAGAAATTGCAAAATACTTAGATGATGTTAAGGCTGCACTTGATGAATACAATAATGGAACAATTAATGACTTCCAGTATTGGGACAAGGTTGCAACAATTAGAGAAAATTACAGAGAAACAGTTAAGCTTTACTTTAGTGGTGAAGAAGTTGCAGTTTCAAAGGCTCATATTGTAGAAGTATTTAATGCATTTGAAGCTAAAATTGAAAAAGGTATTGAAAAGGCTGTAGAAATGGGTAACGGACTTGTGCCTACATATATTACTCATGAAGCAGTTGACTTTGAGCCGGTAGTAGATGAAAATGGAGCACCTGTTATCAGCCATTATGGACTTCAGAAGGCAAAGGTTAAGGAATTTAAGGCAGTTCCATTGCCATATTTCCTTGAAGGACCAGCCCGTATGATGGGATACGTTGATACCAAAACAGCAAAAGACATGTACAAAAAGGTTAAAGAAACAGACCTTTATGATAAGAAACTTGCAATGTACAAAACATCAGCATCTATTGAAGAATGCTCAATGGAAAATGGACGTTGCCGTGCATTTACACCAGGATGGCAGGAAAGAGAAAACGTATTTTTACACATGGAATACAAATACATTCTTGCTATGATTAAAGCAGGTTTATATGATGAATATTACGACACAATTACAAGAGCACTTATACCATTCCTTGATCCAAATATGTATGGAAGAAGTACACTTGAAAATTCATCATTCCTTGCATCAAGTGCAAATCCAAATGAAGATATTCATGGTAGAGGATTTGTTGCAAGACTTTCAGGTTCTACAACAGAAATGATTTCAATGTGGATTGAAATGATGATGGGTGGAAAAGTATTTACATACGAAGATGGACAGTTAGTACTTAACTTCAATCCAAAGCTTGCAAACTGGTTGTTTGATGAAGGCAAAGTTACATTCAGACTTCTTTCAACTTGTGATGTTACATATGTAAACAACACAGGAAAGAACACATATGGTGACGATGCAGCTAAGGTTTCAAAAGTTGAAATAAACGGTGAAACTGTAGCAACAGAAGGAAAGATTGTAGGCGAAATGGCAGAAGCTGTCAGAGATGGAAAAGTTAATGCTATTACAGTTTACTTTGAATAGTTAAAATGCTATAAATTTTTATAGAAATGCACTACGGATGGGAACAGAAAAGTTCTCATCCGGGGTGACATTTATAAATAATATAAATGTAATTTTTCTATAGGATTCACAGCATTTTTTATTTATAAAAAATAAAAACGATTCTATAAAATGCCTGCTAAATAGTAAAAAGATGGTTTTTAACAGATATATTAACATAAAAACAGCTTCAAACATAAATATGTTAATAACACTTCTTTGCAAATTCTAAAATGTTAGTATAGTTGAAATACCTTGGGAGTACACAATAAAACGGATTAAAAGAATTTAAATTATAGTTTGTAGAAATATATGCTTAAGTGATTTTACGAAAACAATGACAATAGAAAATATTACACATTTAAACACATATTTATATAAATTATATTTAACAAAGGAAAGGGAGTAATATGAGCGATTTAAAGTATTTAGACAAGAAAGGAACATTTACACTGGACAATCCTGATTTAACAAGCTATATGTATTTTCCATTGGCAAACGAAGCAGGAATGATGAGTGCAATTACACCTGACTTAGGTGGTGACATCAAACTTGATCAAAACACTTTTTTACTTGAACCTGTAAGTAGCGAGAATTTACACAACAACAAATCATCTAGAAACTTCTGGGTTTATGTTGAAGGAAAAGGTGCCTGGTCAGTAACAGGACGTTCAAGCAAACAGCAGGCAAAACTATTTGAAGACGACAAAGAGGACGTAAAACTTACAGCTGGAATTATGTGGCATCAGGTAGAAAGACAGTCACAGGAAATGGGATTAAAAGCCATTATGACAAGTTTTGTTCCTGAAACAGAAGAAAAAGTAGAACTGACAAAGGTTGAAATTACAAATACATCAGACCAGCCACAGACAATTACATCAACAGTGGCAATTCCAATGTATGCCCGTTCAGCATCAAATATCAGAGATCACAGACATGTAACATCATTGCTTCATAGAACGTTTACAGTAAAAAACGGAATAATGATTTACCCAACTCTTACGTTTGACGAAAGAGGACACAACAAAAACAAAATTTTTTATGGAGCTTTGGCAAAAGAAGAAGTAAATGGCGAAATGGTATCACCTGTAAGTTTTTGCCCTGTTACAGAAGAGTTTATCGGACGTGGTGGAAACTTCGAAAATCCATATTATGTTGTGAAAAATCAGCCATTACCATATAAGGCAGGAGAAGAAGTTGACGGATATGAAACTGTGGCAGCAATAAGATTTGCTGATTGCACATTACAGCCGGGAGAAACTAGAACATATATTGTGGCATTAGGTTATGGTGAGTCAGAGGCAGAAATCACAGAACTTAGCAAGAAATATTTAATTAAAAAGCATTTTGACAAATATTTAGAAGAAACAAAAGCATTTTGGCAGAAAAAAATAAACGTAAGCTACAATTCAGCAGATCCAGATTTTGATAACTGGATGCATTGGGTAAACTTTCAGCCAATGCTTAGAAGAATTTACGGTTGTTCATTTTTACCACACCATGATTACGGAAAAGGTGGAAGAGGTTGGAGAGATTTATGGCAGGACTGCCTTGCTCTTTTGATTATGGAACCTGAAAAAGTAAGAGGTATGCTTATTGACAACTTCGGTGGTGTCAGATTTGACGGAACAAATGCAACAATCATCGGTTCAAAACAAGGTGAGTTTATAGCAGATAGAAACAATATCGTAAGAGTTTGGATGGATCACGGTGCATGGCCTTATCTTACAACAAGACTTTACATGCAGCAGACAGGGGATATTGAATTTTTAACAGAAGAAAATACATACTTTAAAGATGCACAGATTTGCCGTGGCGAAAAACATGACGACAGATGGAACGACACAAGAGGTAATAAGCAGATGACAGAAGATGCACTTCCATATCAGGGAACTGTTTTAGAACATTTACTTATTCAGCACTTAACATCATTCTATGACGTTGGAGAACATAATCATATAAGACTTCGTGGTGCAGACTGGAATGACGGTTTAGACATGGCAGAAGAGCGTGGAGAAAGCGTTGCATTTACAGCATTGTATGCAGGAAACTTAAAAAATCTTGCTGAGGACATAAAAGATTACAGCAACAAAACAGGAAAAGATTCAGTAAGTATTGCAAAGGAACTTTTAATTTTGTTAGAGGCTGACAGTAGCACATATGACAGCATTGGAGAAAAGAACGCTTTACTTGAAGCATATTGCGATGAAGTAGGTCACATTATTTCAGGAGAAAAGACAGAAGTTAAGTGTGATTGGTTGGCTGATAAATTAACAGAAATGTCAAATTGGATTACTGAACACATTAGAAATACAGAATGGACTTCAGATAAAGAAGGAAAATCATGGTTTAACGGATACTATGACAACAGTGGAAAGGCTGTAGAAGGCGACTTTGAAACAGGAATAAGAATGATTCTTACAGGTCAGGTATTTACAGTTATGTCTGGTGTCGCAACAGATGAACAGGTTGAAGAAATTGTAAAGGCTGCAGACAAGTACCTTTACGATGAAGCAATTGGCGGATACAGACTTAACACAGACTTCAAGGAAGTAAAAACAGATATGGGTAGATTGTTTGGATTTGCTTTCGGTCATAAAGAAAACGGTGCAGTATTCTCACATATGGCTGTAATGTATGCAAATGCATTATATAGCAGAGGATTTGCAAAGGAAGGATACAAAGTAATCAACACATTGTACAAGCACTGTGCAGATTACCACAAGAGTAACATTTACCCTGGAGTACCTGAATACGTAAACCAGAGAGGACAGGGAATGTACCATTATTTAACAGGTGCAGCCAGCTGGTTACTTCTTACAGTATTAAATGAAATGTATGGAATTAAAGGTGAACTTGGTGCATTAAAACTTGCTCCAAAACTTTTAGCAGAACAGTTTGCAAATGGAATGGCAAGTGCCACATGTATGTTTAGAGGTGCAAACATCACAGTAACATACCAGAATCCATTTGGTTTGGATGCAGGAGAATATACTGTAAAAGAAATCTACATTGATGGCGATTTATACGGAAACACAGACACAATTGCAAAAGAAGATGTAGACAAACTTGGTGACAAGAGTCAAATTACAGCAATTTTAGGCTAATTAATTCAATACCTCCGGTTGTGAAAAACATATTATCGAAAGCACGCTCCCGCTGCCCTTGGCTCGTAGCGGTTCTACAAAGCCGACTACGCTGCCTTTGTGAATCGACGGCTTCGCAGCACTTTCTAGTAATACTGTTTTTCACAGCCGGATATGTGAATTAACCTAAAATTGGTATACTGTAGGAAATATAAATAAACCTAAGATTGATATAATATAAATTGAACTAAGATTAATATAGGAAAAATGATTATACAAAAGGAGAAAATTAATGTTTGAATGGGGCAGAGCCGTATGTTACTCAGGATATAGAGAGGGACAAAGTCCACTTACATGCACATATCCTACATACGAACAAATAGTAGAAGATATAAAGATTATTGATGAAAATGGATTTAAATACATAAGAATGTATGACCCAATTAGTTATGCAGAAATGACATGTCAGGTTATTAAAGACTTGGGAGTGAACATTAAATTAATGCTTGGACCGGGACTTATTTCAGAAGTAAATAATCCGGGATGCCCTTGGATGCAGAAAAAATTTTCAGAGGAAGAATTAAAGGAAAGAGCTGCACATAATGATAAAAATATAGACAATTTAATTAAAATTGCCAATAAATATCCTGATGTAATCAATGCAGTATCAGTAGGAAATGAAAATACTCCAAACTGGGGTGCCAATAATGTTACTGTTGAGAGACTTATAGAATTTGCTGAGAGATTAAGAGAAGGTACTGGAAAGCCGGTTACATTTAACGAAGGCGCTTTTGAATGGGAAAGCTTGGATGAACTTGCAAAACATCTTGATATTATCAGCGTTCATTCATATCCACTGTGGTATGGAAATACTGTCGAGGAAGCTTTGGAAGTAAATAAAACCTGGTACAATAAAATCAAGGAAATGTATCCTGACAAATTTGTGTTATTTTCAGAAGTAGGCTGGGCTACAGATTGCGCTGATTTTTCACAGATGAAGGAAGGCCAGGCAAATGAAGAAAACCAGAAGAAATATTATGATGAATTTTGGGAATGGGCTGACAGAGAAAAAATAATTGCATATATGTTTGAAGCTTTTGATGAGCCTTGGAAAGGCGGCAAAGGTGCAAATGAAGCAGAAAAGAACTGGGGAATGTATAAAGTAGACAGAACACCAAAGTTTATGCTTCAGTAAGAATAATACAATAAATTAGAAATTGAACTGTTTTTATAAAAATGATGAATTGCTGAAAAAACCAGTGATTAATAAGATAAAAACAGTTCAATTTTTTTGTGTAAAGGTACTGAAAATAAAGAAAAAAACATCAAAAGACGTAAAATTATTGTTAAAAATATACAAAATAAAAAGATTTTTAACCTGAATTGTTGTTGAATTGCACAAAAACTGATGGTATAATAAGGGCATCTTTAGTTTAGACAAAAGCTAAATGAGTATTAAAACATTAAAGGAGGGTATTTTAAATGAAACTCAACAAAACAATTAAGAAGTTTTTAGCGGTTACATTAAGCTTGGCTATGGTTCTTACATCTATGGTTATTAGCGATGTGACAACTAAAGCAGAAGGTGAATTTGAAATCACTGACATCAGATGGAATTTAATTGACGGCGTTAAAGTATTTGATGTAGATTTTAATTCAGCCAGCGGAGACAAGGCAACTGATCCATATCACTATTGTATCTATCTTGATCAGATAGATTCGGATCACTCAGCAATTAACTATTCATTAGAATGGAACTGGAAAGATAATTTCCAATATCTTGGTGAAAATGCTACATTTAATAATAATTTCACCTTTGACAAGGTATTTACAACAGCAGCAGACTTTAAAGCAAATGGTAAGACAGGATCATACCTTGCAGAAGGAACCCATACGGTATATATTGTTGCATATGCAACTGTAGAAGATACAAAGGCAGATCAGAATCCTGTTAATACAGCCTCAAAGACATTCGATGTTCCTGCAGAAGTTGAAACAACAACAGAAGCACCTATTACAACTGCAGCAGATGCTGATACAGTGGTACCTGTAGAAATCCTTGGAGCAACAAAGGATGCAAACAATGGTATTACACTTAACTGGAATCATCCTGAAGGAATGGATGAATATACTCAGGAATTCTATCTTGGAACAACAGATGAAGTTGTTGAAGATGAAAACCATTGGGCAAAGAATGGTACCGCAAACTGGGTATGGGGTAGTATAAAAGGCAGAAAAGGCATTGATAATGTTGTAACTACAAAGGATGGATCTATTAACGTAAACAACGGTGGCGACTATGTGGTAAGAGTTGTATACAAAGACGCTGACGGAAAGGTGGCTGCCAGAGGAACAACAGATCCAATTCATTTTGATAAGTATTCAAACACTGATATGAACTTATTCCAGGAAAGAAATGAGGACTTAAAAGTATTCCTCAAATGGAAAAAGGTTACAGGCGCAGCTACATACGCACTTTATGATGCAGAAGGAACAGAAGTGAAGAATAATATCAATGCAGATTGGGTAGATGTTATACTTCCAGCATATGATACAGATTATACTTACACTGTAAAAGCATTTGACAATGATGGTAATGAAATGGAAGTTACAAATAATACAGCAGTAGCAAAAGTTAACAATCCTGATGCTACAACAGAGGCTCCTGAAACAACAACAGAGGCTCCTGAAACAACAACAGAGGCTGCTGAGACAACAACAAAAGCACCTGTAACAACTCAGGCACCTGTAACAACTCAGGCACCTACAACAACTAAGAAACCTGCAAAGATAGTTCTTAAGAAAACAAAGATTACAAAGGCAACAAGAAAGAGCGTAAAAGCAAAGAAGATTAAACTTACATTCAAGAGAGTTAAGAATGCTAAAAAATACAAAGTAGAAGTATCTACATCAAAGAAATTCAAGAAAGCACTTGTAAGAAAGACAGTTAAGGAAGTATCTGTTACAATTACAGGAAAGGCATTAAAGAATAAGAAAAAACTTTATGTAAGAGTAAGAGCAGTTGGCGCTAAGAAGTGGGCTGTAAAACAGGTTAAAATTAAAAAATAATTAAACATTTTATGGAGGGTAGTTATGCAATAGGCATAGCTACCTTTTTTTGTATGTGCTCCGTGCTTTGCACTCTCGCAATCCAACCACAAATTCGCATATCGCCTGACTTCGTCAGTCTTTTATGCTCATTTGTGGGCGCCCCTCTAATTTTCAAAATCATTTCTGTGCAAGCACAGATGATTTCGAAAATTGAGGGGTTGTAATAAAAAAAGTGTAAAAAGGGGATTGTTTAATTATTGCTTAGATGTTAAAATGCAGAGTAGGGAATAAGACGGCAAAATAAAAAAAGAATAAAGGTAAAATTATGAAACAGATAACAAAAAAAGCATTTGCATATTTAATAGCAACAGCTATGATACTTGGAATGGGCACAATGACTATGGCTGGAACAAATAATAATTATGATTTTGACGGCGACACAAATAAAAACCCATGGGCAGATTTGTTTACAACTGAACAGACAACTAAGGAAACAACACCTGCAGTAACAACAACAGAGCAGGTTACAACAACAGAGAAAACACCTGTAGTAACAACAACAGATCAGAGTGCAACAACAGAGAAAACACCTGTGGTAACAACAACAGAGCAGAGTGCAACAACAGAGACAACACCTGCAGTTACAACAACAGGTCAGGGTACAACTAAAGAGACAACACCTGTAGTTACAACAACAGGTCAGGGTACAACTACTGAAACAACATCAGAAGCTACGGCAACACAGAGTACCACTGCAGCAGAGGTTAGTACATCTTGTATAATTGAAACAAAACAGCCTGATACAACCAAGAATCAAAACAAAACTACAAAGGGAAATGTTAAAAAATCACTTAAAGTAACAAAGGTTAAAAAGGCAACAAAGGACAAATTAAAATCTAAGAAAGTAAAAATAACATTTAATAGAGTAAAAGGTGCAAGAAAGTACACCGTACAGTTTTCTACAACAAAGAAGTTTAAAAAAGTAATTGTAAGAAAAACTGTAAAGAAAACAACTGTAGGAATTACAAATAAAGCATTAAAGAACAAGAAAAAACTTTATGTACGAGTAAGAGCAGTTGGTGCAAAAAAATGGTCAAAGCCTAAAAAGGTTAAATTAAAGAAGTTAAAATAATAAATATACAGATATAAAAAAGAAAAGTGATACTATCTGAAAAAGATAGTAGAATAAGAGGTATGCTATTATGATGAATAAAATATTAAAAAAGACAATGATATATTTAACAGTGGCAACATTAGTTATTGGTACAGGAACAACTACATATGGAGCAACACAGACAGGCTATGATTTTGATGGTGATATAACCGAAAATCCATGGGCTGACTTGTTTAAGAAGGATACTAAAGATCCTGGAAACTTAGATATAGATGACCAAAATAATAACAACAAGAACAACAATACAGACAAAATCACAGTATCCACAGTAAAGAAAGCTTTAAAGACATCAGTTGTCTTGGCAACAAAAAAATCAAAAAAAGCTAAAAAGGCAACTGTTAAAGTAAAGCAAGTTACAAAGTTAAAAAATGTTAAATATCAGGTAAGATATGGTACAAGCAAAAAACTTAAAAAGTATAAAACAAAAACATTTAAGAGAAATAAATTTACTTTAACAAAGTTAAAAGCAAATAAAAAATACTATGTAAAGGTTCGAGCATATGTTGTAACTAAAAATAAAAAGAAAGTTTATGGCACATGGTCAAAGACAAAACCAATTAAAGTAAAGAAAAAGTAAGATTTACAGTTGAAAATAAAAGATAGTTGATTATTTTTTTATTATGTGATATAATAATATGTAGGCTTAGTAAACGGAAAGAGAGAGGTTAGTTAGATGAAAAATTATGAGACACCCAAATTTGATGTAATAAAATATAATATGGACGAGAAGGTTATGGATGGATATGCAGATGGCGATGTAGGTAAAAATCCATGGGCAGATTTGTTTACTGATGTGGCATCAGGAAATGACCAATAAAAAATATGTGCTTTCAAAAGACTTAAGTTGGACAAACTTAAGTCTTTTTTGCGTTTAAAAAATAACAATTTAACATAAACATAAAAAACAATAAAAATGTTTTTATTCCATAATAGAACTATTGGGTAATTTGTTGAAAATATCAAATATATATAGTGTGTTTAACAGGAAAAACAGAAAAGAATTTATTAAAAATGACAAAAATCAATTAAAACTTTTTTATAATTGAGACGTCATATTAAACAATTTATAATATAAAATATAATATTATAAATTGGAGGATAACTATGAGGAAAATGATAAAAAAGGCAATATCATTATTTCTTGTTGCAGCAATGGTAGTAACACTTTGCCCTAGTGTACAGCCAATGAATGTCCAGGCAGCTTCAGAAGATGGTGATGCGTACAATTTATCTTACGGCAGACCTGTTTATGCAAGTTCCCAGGCAGGTGACGGAAGTGCAGCAGAATATGCTGTTGATAATAACAACACAACAAGGTGGCAGGCAAAACAGTCTGACCAAAATGAATGGATATATGTAGATATTGGAAAAGAGGCTGATATTGACCATATTTATTTACATTGGGAAGCAGCCTATGCAAAAAAAATATCAGATTCAGGTATCAAATGACGAAGATAATTGGACTACAATATATACAAAAGGTCAGGCAAAGGGTGCATATGTTAATATGGCATTGTCATATCAGGTGACAAAATTTGCTGATGGATATGGTGAAATTAGTGTAAACTGGACTTCTGTAGGAGAAGGAAATACAAAATACCAGGTATACGACAGAGATCAGATTGCAAAAGCACCGGACAATTATTCATTTACAAATCATGGTGGAACTCAGGGTAATATAAAACTTTCAGAAGGAAAGCATACATTAAAAGTAATTGCTCTCGATAAAACCACAAATGAATAATTGGGCAGTGGAACATGTGAAGTAGATGTAAAAGAAGGTGGAAAGGGTAACAATGGTATTGAAGTTGATACAACTGCCAACTTAAAGCAGACTATTTTAAAAGAAAATATGAGCACAACAAAGGAGGCAGATGAAACATCTGAAACAACAAACAATGAAACAACTATTATAGTTGATTATGTCAAACCAACAACTACAAAGAAAGTGGTTGTTAAAAAGACCGTTGTTAAAAAAGCAATAAAGAAAAAGAAGGCTAAAAAAGTCAGATTAACATTAAAGAAGATAAAAGGTAATGTTTCATATCAGGTTAAAATTTCTATAAACAAGAAGTTTAAAAACGGTAAAAAACGTACTATTACAAAAACATTTAAAAAGGCTAAATTTAACATGGCAATTAAGAAGTTAAAGAAGTCAAAAAAATATTATGTTAAGGCAAGAGTAGTTCAGGTAATAGGTAAAAAGAAATATTATAGTGGTTGGACTAAACCTAAGAAAATCAGAATGAAAAAGTAATCTTATCTAAAAATAACAAACTATTTTAGGAAAGAAGAGAAAATAGATCTTTATGCAATTAAAAGTATAAAGGTATATTTTTTTTAGAAAGGTGTCAAAATTTTTTAAAATGATTGTTTGAGAAGTTACCATATGATACTATATATTAGATTGAAAGGGTTCATATTTTATAGATAAGAGAGGACAGTTATTATGAGTAAAAAAATTGTTTCAATTCTTACAGCCATAGCATTGGTAGTAAGTTGTATGAATTTTGTACCAAGTACAGTAGAAGCTGCAGTAAACTCAAGTAGTGGAAGCAGTTCATGGTCATTGGTATGGAATGATGAATTTAATCAGACAGTAGGAGGAGCACCGGACACATCAACCTGGTCTTATGATATGGGACATGGTGCCAGTGGCTGGGGAAACAACGAACTTCAAAGATATACAAATAGTACGAATAATGTACGTATTGCAGATATGTCTTCAGATTCAGGCTCTACTGATGGAAGAGCACTTGCCATTACTGCTAAAAGAGAGAATGGCGAAATTACATCAGGTAGAATAAAAACATTAAACAAACAGTATATGAAGTACGGAAGAATTGAGGCAAGAATTCGACTGGATGACGGTATGCGTTCAGGCGTATGGCCTGCATTCTGGATGATGGGTAATGACATAGAAAGTGGTGCATCATGGCCATATTGTGGTGAGATAGATATTATGGAGCACAGAAATGCAGAAAATCATGTTATCAGTACACTTCACTGGAATACCGGTACAGGTACAGGTGCAAACTATGCTCATGTATATGCAGGTAGTGAAACAACAAATCAGTTTGGGAACATTGATAGTATCAACAATTGGCACAATTATGCAGTAGAATGGTATGAAGATGTTATGAAGTTTTATCTGGATGGTGTATGCTTTGAGACTCTTAACATAAACAGTTCAGAAATGGAAGAATTCCAGAAGGAGCATTTCATATTGTTAAATCTTGCAATAGGTAGTAAAAATTCTCCATTTACATTGGGACAGACTGTAAGTGATGATTTTCAATCAGCTACAATGTATGTTGATTATGTAAGAGTATATCAGGGAAATGACTCAGCATTTTCTATTGCAAAGTCAGGAACATCAGAGACAAAACCAACACAAACTACAACAGGAGACGGATTCACAACATGTTCAGGTGAAAAGACCAGTCTTGGTGGTTGGGGATATTATGTGTTAAGTGGAAATGCAGGAAAGTATCAGAATGGTACAAATCTGGATGATGAGTTTGTTTTAAAACTTACTTCAAACAACAAATCAGCCTGGGGTGTTCAGGCGTTTACAAAAAATATATCAGTAACAAGTGGACATAAGTACAATGTTAGTGTTGATGTAAATTCATCAGCTGCAACAGGTGACGTATTGATGAAAGATGAAGTCGGTGGCACTGAGTTTACAAACCAGGCATTGTCAGCAGGAAATAACACATTAACAGGTAGCTTTACAGCAGACTCCGATACAATGCAGTTTATGTTCAACCTTGCAAATGTAGACGCAGGAACAACACTTAAATTTAGCAATGTAAAAGTAACAGATGTAACAGGCAGTGGTGAAGTAGAAGTAACAACAACTGCCAGTGGCGATTCTTCATGGGAAGTGATAGGTGGTGGAGATGCTAACACATGGTACTATGATAAAAACAGTATGAGCGGAATCTCAGGTGTAGTTAATATTCAGCAACCTGGATTTGCAAAAGAAATGGGTATATATATTAATGTACCTGCAGGAATTTCAAGCGTCTCTGTAAATGGAAATACAGAAGGCGTTGCGGCAATTCAGGGTGCAGGAGTAGTAGTATATTTATCAGCTCTGACAAAACAGAAAAATACAGTTACAATCAATTATGCAGGTGGAACAGGCACAGTCATCATTAAAAATACAAATGGAACAAGTGATGATACAACAACAGAGGCACCTACAACTACAACAGAGGCACCTACAACTACAACACAGGCACCTACAACTACAACACAGGCACCTACAACTACAACACAGGCACCTACACAGCAGGGTGTTACAACAAGTGAAGATATACAGGTTCTCGGATACCAGATTAGTACAACTTATGAAGGTATCAGAACAGCAGCAATGGTTGAACCAACAATTAACAGTCAGGCTGTTAAATCATGGGGATTTGTATACGGACTTGAAAACTACAATGATACAAATACAAATATTACAGATACAGATATGGTAGTAGGATCAACAAACAAGTTTATCAATTCATATCAGTCAACATCAGCAGGAACTATAGGAGTTAAGCTTGGTGATTCAGATACTGCAACATATTATGCACGTACAATGTCATTTGGTAAGAAATCAGTATCAGCATTTAATGCAAAATATAAAGTAAGAGCATATGCTGTGCTTGCAGATGGAAGTTATGTGTATAGTGCTGTTACCTCATACTCAATTTCAGAAGTTGCAGATTACTTATACAAAAATGTATTGATGAATACAGTAGAGGCACATACATATTTATATGAAAATATTTTATCAAAGGTATATAACGGATATACTCAGGTAGATTTCCAGTGGAACAATACAATTATCAAACCTGACCAGGTTACTGAATAGGAGTAAAATCATCAAACCTGACCGGGTTGAAGCATAGAAACAATAAAAAATAAGCATATTGCAAAGGGAGAATAATATGTGGAAGAAAATTATATCAGCGTTGATGACTATAGCATTGGTGTTTTCACTGATTAATTATATGCCATCAGTAACAAAGGCAGACCAAAGTGGTGCGGCAAATTATGATTGGTCATCAGTTACCTATTTAGATAATTCAGCTGCCGGCGATTATACAAACAAATACAAAATGGTTGTGGCAGAAGGAAGCGCAAATATTGTAAATATACAGTTGCCACCATTTGCTACAGCACCAGGCGTTTATGTATCATTTGCAGATGCAAATTTTGGAGAAATCACTGTAAATGGTACAGCCACAAATGATTATGACCAGCAGGGAGCAGGATTTATATTACATATGACAATGTTTCCTTCAGGAACAAGCAGTGTAGTAGTAAAAGATGGTAGTGGTGCAGTTAAGGCAGAACTTTATGTAAAGAATGAATCAGGTTCAACAGAGGAAACTACAACAGCAACTACAGAAGAAACTACAACTACACCGGGAGAAGAGTTGTCACAGCTTGCAGCACCAACAAAGGTTGCAGTTTATAACTTTTATGCACAGCAAAAAGGATACAGAGTAGACTTTACACCGGTTGAAGGTGCAGTATCCTACAACGTATTCTTAGATGGAACAAATATTGGCAATGTTACTAAAAGCGGTCAATATTTTAGTGCAGACTTGTTTACATCAAAGGCAGATGGAAATCTGCATAAGGTTACAATTAGGACAGTTGATTCAGAAGGAAAGATGTCAGCTTATTCAGAAGCTGCAAGTGTAAGAGTTTTAACCGAAACAAACAGCACAAGCGATCCAAGTGATATAGCAAGAATTTATGTAGTCACAAACAAAGGCGAAAAAGGTGGTGCGTCACTTACAAAGCCTGATAAAACATCAGCATCACTTACAATTATTGGAGCAGATGGAAAAATAAATACAGCAAGTGATGGTGGTACAATAAAAAAACGTGGAAACTCCACTTCATTGGCAGACAAGCCGGCATATAATATTTCATTTAATTCGAAAAAAGAAATAATGCCTGGAAAAGCAAAAGGTAAAAAGTGGTGTCTTTTGGCTAATGCTTATGAAAAGACATTAATTAGAAACAAACTGGCAATGGATTTTGGACAGATAGTAGGTGGTATTGCCACACCAAAAGAAGAGTATGCGGATTTGTACATAGATGGTGTATACAAAGGAAACTTTGTAATAAGCGAACCGGCAGAAAATGGAAGGTCAGGTTGTTCTTATGATGATGGCAACACATCAAATGAAATTTTGTTTGAACTTGAATCTGATAGAACAGAAGATGGTTGCCTATATTATAAAACATCAAAGACAGGGTCAAGATTTGTAACAGAGGATACAACAGATACAGCATCTTCAAGATATACAAGCTGGGTATCAACTCTTGAAAAGTTTGACAGTGCAGTGGTAAATACATCATCAGATGAGGTGTTTAACTACATGGATGTTGATTCATTTGTAAGTATGTATATTATAAATGAACTGTTCCAGACAGTAGACTTTGGATATTCTTCAGTTAAGTTTTATATTACATATGATGAGACTGGAGCACCAACTATACATGCAGGTCCATTGTGGGATTTTGACTTGTCATCAGGTAACTCATCATTTGCAGAAAACAGAACTTACGATACTATGAGAGGTCAGAATGTAAACTATTGGTTCAAGTATTTAATGCAAAACAGCACATTTAAAAACAAAGTGTTGACTAAATATAAACAGTTACAGCCAAGGATTCAGAATCTTTACAAAGATAACAAATATGGTTTCAGCAAGATTACACAGCTTACAAATTATATCGAAAAGTCAAGAATAAGAAACTATACACCTGCAGCAAATGGTGGGGCAGGCTGGAGCGAATCTACAGCAGATGGTGCAGAATACAGTGTTTACCCATACAGTTACAGCACAGTGGCACCATATAGCACATATACATATGCACAGCATATAGAGTATTTGACAAACTGGCTTAAGAACAGAAACCAATGGCTTTGTACACAGTGGGGCATTGACTACTCAAAATATGACAGCGAGTATACAGGTACATTGATTAGTTCTGATTTGGGCATTACAGGATATCAGATTAGCACATCATTTAATGGTGTAAAAGATGCTGTTGGATTTAGAGCAATATATCAGGCTGAACCTAAAGTAGAAGGACAGAGTACTGATGAAGTAGGTATCATATATGGCCTGGTTCATGGAGACAATGCAATAACTAAAGATGATATGGTTTATGGTTCAGATAACAGTTATGTTGCTTCATATGCAGCAACAGATGCAGGAAAGTTTGACACAGTTATGGGCGATTCAAAAACTGCAACCTATTATGCAAGAACTATGGAATATGGCGATGACTTATCATCAGATGCTTTCAACTCAAAATATTATGTAAGAGTTTATGCAAAATTAAGCGACGGAACTATTGCATATAGTGATATAAAATCTTATACAGTATTTGATGTGGCAAAGAAAGTATATACAAGCAATCTCTGCAATACAAAGAGCGGTTATGATTGTATTTATAATAAGATATTAAAGAAGGTTGACAGCAGTTTTGCCGAGGGCGATTTTAACTGGAACAACACAATTGCCAAACCAACAAAATAAACAATTTATATACAAAAAGTAGAAATCTTTTATTGGGATTTCTACTTTTTTATTGTCTGGTTTAAAGTACGAAAAAAGCTGTTTTGATGCTTGTGTTCCATAAACATCAAAACAGCTTTTTCGCTTTAATGCTATGAAAAAAAATAATTTCTTATAATGAAAAACAGAAAAGGTTCGGATAAAATATGTGGAGGGAGGCGTAATGAGAAAATTTAAAAATCAAATATTTTCGCTGGTACTGTCGGGAGTGCTGGAAATTACTACAGTTGGATTTATTAACCAACCTGCAGTAAACAACACTGTAAAAGCAGATGAAATAAAGGAAACTGTTTCCATTCTGTCAGGTCTAAAGGTGGTTGATTATAGTGCTTATACAGGAAGATATATGTTGTATTTTAATGAGGCAGAACAGTTAGAAGGGTATAACATATATGTAGACGGCAAGGATGTTCCTATTAAAACAGTTAAAAAAACAGGAGAGTATATTAGTGCAAAAGAATTAAGCAAATTTGGGTCAGGTACTCATACCATGTATGTATCAAATACAGATAAGACAGGCAGTGAATCACCTATGATTAGCACCAAGTTTGAAATTTCAGGTCAGTCAGGAAATAACACTGAAATTCCACAGATATACATTGATACAAATAAGAGTATATCCAATGAATACCATGAAAAAGCCGATGTAACAGTATCTGTTTTTTGATAAGGACGGTGGGAGTTATAAATCGCTTACAGATAGTGGGTGCAATATCAAAATCAGAGGTAACACTACAGCAGGTGCACCTAAAAAGCCTTGGAATATCAAATTAAGCAGTAGATTATAACTGGTCGAATGCTATGGTTAAATAAAAGCTAAAGTCGTATAATAATAAATAATAATATAAAGATCCGATTAGACACTCTCTTCTTCTAAGAGTGGCAAATGCCATCCTGATTAAGAGAAAAACTAGTCGGATTTTTGTTATGGATAACATGACAAAAAACAAAAAGACGTTTTTTTTTGATTGACACAAAAAATGCCATAGTGGTATCTTTAGGGGGTAGGTATAACTATGCTTATTTTTTGTACCCATTTTTGAAAAAATAGTAATAAAGAAAGCTATATTTTTAAGTGAAAAACAATAAAAAACAATAAAAAACGAGACAGATAAGATTTGGAAAATATTACTTTTATGTTACAGAAAATAAAGCAAAAGAAACATACGTATTGACTTTATATAATTACCTAAAAAAATAAGGAAGGAAGTAAAGCAATGGAGGGTAAAATGAGAAAGGTAGTTTCACTGTTGTTGGTGCTTGCAATGGTATTTACCAGTGTAAATATTACACCAAGTACAACAGTTGAAGCAGCAGAAGGTTGGAAATCAATCACCGGGCTTAAATATCAGTCTACCAATACCAATATGACTATTCATTACAAAGTCGCAAAAGGAGAGGAGAGTCAGGATATAAGTGCCTATGGAGATTACTTTGTTCATGTTTATCCAAAGAATTTTGTTGCAACAGGTGCAAAAATTTATTTGGATGAAGGGATGACTACAGAAGGTACTAGTGAGTATACCAAGTGGAAAGAACCATTAGCAGGTATGACTAATTTGGGCTTAGGGTTGAGAGAAACAAATTTAAAAGAAAATACATATTATTCT
>URQO01000019.1 GCA_900550135.1 uncultured Eubacterium sp. | reverse complement strand
ATTAAAAATAAATCATTAAAAAGAATAAATAATTAGAAAAGGGACTAAAAAGTCAATGTCATTAAGAATTGTGACATTGATTGAAAAGTCCCTTTTTTGCAACAATATTTAGTGATATAACAAAGAATATACATTATAATATTTTACACACAATGCCAGTACTATTTAGGAAATGGTTTCTTTTCCAGTAAGTGAACATTCATATTAGAAAATATTTCAAATTTTTTATTAAGGTGTTCATTTACAGTCAAATGTGTTAAAATACAAAATTGTAGGTAAAATTAAACCAAGAGAATATTACAAATTTACAAAGGATTTGGAGATTAAGATATGGAAGAAAAAATTAAAACTACAGAGAAACAAATTGTAAGGGAATTAGAAAAAAATCTATGGACTTATGGTAGTCCGGTATTGTTTGAGACAAGTGTTTTATACAAAGGTGAAGATGAAAACACAAACCGTCTTGAATTAACATTTGCAAATATATATGAAAATAACATTGATTCAATTACACTGATTATCAATGCAAAAGACGAAGAAGGAAATGTAACAGAAATTCCACAGGAGTATTCTTCACTTAATTTGGGATACTTGAAATCAAAAGGAAGAGATTTGTTTATAGATGTTGCTGCATCAACACAGTCAATAGAAATAGTTGTAAATAGAGTTACATTTACAGACGGATCAATATGGGTAAAGGCAAATGCCGTTTACGAAAGTACAGGTGAGATTGACAGTCTTGAAGTATTTGCCAATGCAAAAAACAAAGATTATGAAGACAATTATCTTACAGCAAAAGAAGATATTGCTAAAAAAGATTATGTAAATATGGGTACAGGTATTGAAATTTTAAAGAGAATACCATGGTACAAAGATTCGGCAAAAATTTTAAAAGATACAGAACAGAAGTATCAGGTTCTTAAAAGAACAGAAGAAAGAAGACAAAAAGTCGAGGATAAAAAGGCTCACAGAAGAAATTCAATGAAGAAAAAATCTGTTATCACTATTGGAGTGATTGTAGTTATTGTTGCTTTAATTGGTGCCGGTGTGGCAGCTTTTATGGTGCCAAAGAAAAAATATGACTCAGCTAAAAGTTTGTTAAAGAGCAAAAAGTATGAACAGGCTGCAAAAAAATTTGATAAAGTTAATGGTGTGTTTAGCGTGTTCTTTAACAGTGATGATTATTTGGCAGAGTGCTATTACGATCTTGGCTTAAAAGCATTAGAAGAAAATGATGAACAAAAGGCTTCAGATTACTTTAACAAAAGTTTTAAAGCATCTGAAAAATCTCAATATGGTGTAATGGCCGGTTCGTTCCTTGACTACTATAAGGGAGAAGAAGCTTTAAACAATGAAAAATATGATGAAGCAATGGAATTGTTTAAAGGAAGCGCCAATGCAGCTACAGATATCAATCTTGTAAATAAGGCAAGTGCCGGAATGGCAAAGGTTTACTACTTTAAGAAAGATTATAAGACAGCATGGGAAACTATAAAAAACGTATATGCAAAAGACAACTCATATGGAGAAGAATATGGAAACTACGGTTATGCCCAGGCAAAGGCATTAATTGATGCAGGAAAAACAACAGATGGCTTGAAGTTGTACAATGAAATTGCCAAATATACAAAACAGGAAAACTTAAGTGACAGTATTTACAAACAGGCTGTCAAATTAGGCGAAAGTGGAAAATACGATGAGGCAATGAACGTACTTAAATCAATAAAGAGTTCAAATAAGAAGGCTGACAGTCTTTACAACAAAATGAAGAAGTTTAATTCAAAGACAAAATATTGGGTAGGAACATGGAAACACAAAGGTATTGTAGAAGGAGAAAAGAAAACTTATACAATTTATGTTTCAAAGGTTATTTTCAAAAATGAACCATGTCTTAGAATAAAAGATCAGAACAACAAGACATTAGGTTTTGATACAGTAATCAGTGCAAAAAACAGAGTGTCTCAGATTCAGATTGGAACATACCAGTTACACTTTAAGTTGAAGAAGTTTAGCAATCAGAAATTTACTTATACACTTAAAGGTGGCAAAAAGATGATTAGAGAACTGAGATTTAACGGAGAAACTTTTAAGACAAAATATAAAAAGAAATAGTTAAATGAAAGTTTGAAATTTATGAAACAAAGAAGAATATTTAAAAAAGTCATTGCTATAATGCTGGCAGTTCAACTTTTGACCGGTGGGTTGAATGTTAAGGCAGACGAAACATATAAAAACAATACTAAAACAGTAAATTCGCTTAAAACACAGGGAAGTCTTAATGTTACAACATTAAAGTTGCAGACAGGTTTTGTAGAAAAAAATAAAAGAAAATTTGTAACTGTTGAAAAGGCGGCTGATAAGGTAAGAGCAAAGGTAAGAAATCATACATCATCAGTGACGGTATATTTTAAATGTAAAATGTCATCGCCGGTTAAAGCATATATGGCTTTTAAAAAAGAACTTACAAAAGAAACTGACAACAGCAACGAGGGTGATTACATGTATTGGGGATTGGCATCAGACAGTCCCCAATATACACGTGTGAAGAAAAAAGAAGGCAGGATAAATTACTACTATTATAAGTTTAAGATTGGTTATAAATATTACATAACTGCAAAGCAACAAAAACTTGTAGACAGCAAGGTAAGAAGTATCATTAAGTCGTTTGATTTTCAAAGTAATACAACAGATTATGAGAAAGTTAAAACAATTTATGAATACATTTGTGCCAATGTAAGTTATGCAACAGATTTGTCCAACAACAAAATTTACACTGCCTATTCAGCTTTATATAAAAAACAGGCAGTATGTCAGGGTTATGCACAGCTTCTTTACAAGATGTTAAAAGAGGTTGATGTTCCGGTTAGGCTTATTCCGGGATATTCCAGTGGTGAACTTCATGGATGGAACATTGTAAAACTTGGAAAGTATTATTATAATCTTGACGCTACATGGGATGCTGTAACTTATCAGAATGGGTTGGGATACAAATTTTTCCTTAAAGGAGATAATTTTAGCAACCATACCCGAATGAAGGAATACAAAAGTGCAACATTTTATAACAAATATTTAATGGCGGCAAAGACCTATGGTACAGACAACCAGACCATGTCAAAGAAGAGTGAAATATCCCGTTATAAGATGAAAAAAGGAAAAATTTTGTCAACAAAAAGTAAAAAAATAAAAATGAAATCTTTACCAAGTGGTACAACGTATATAGTTGAGTACGGCACAGACAAAAGTTTTAAGAACAATCATATTGTTAATACACGTAATAAAACAATAAAGTTAAACAAGATATCTTCAGGAAGAACTTATTATGTAAGATACAGAGGTGTTAAAAGTTTTGAAGGAACACAGGTATATACAAAATGGTCTAACATAAAAACAGTTAAGTAAAACAATGTACTTAAAAATCTTGAAAATATTAAAGAATACAATTGAATAAAAATATTTTTATGGGAGAAAGCAATAAAAAGTGATAAAAATACATAACTAAGAAGGTAAAAAAAATAAAGGCTTGAAGTGTTTTTATAAAAAATGACACCCTTACTAAAAAAATGATACTATAAAAAAAGAGTACTATTTTATAAAATTATAGTTAGATTGTGAGTAAAGGACTAAAAGGGGAAAGACTTAAAGGGCATTTATTCATAAAATCTAATACATGTATTAATAAGAAAGGAGATTTTTGAAATGAGTAGAAGTTTCAAAAAAGTGGTTGCAGTATTATCAGCTATCGCAATGATAGTTACTGGTATTACTATTCAGCCAAAAGCAGTAAAGGCAGACGCTCCGGATTGGTCATCAATAGAATGGATTGGTGATGGAGCAGGTGGCGGAAAGTATGCAAATACATACAAGTTCTATTCTGAAAATGGTAAGGTTGTAAATATCCAGAAACCGGGCTTTGCTTCAGAAGACAGTATTTATGCAACATTTTCTGCTGGTATTACAGCAGCATCTGTAGAAAGTGATATCCAAGGAGCAGGTATTTGCTTACACTTATCACAGTTTACACAGAAGGTTACTGAATTTACAGTATCAGTAGCAGGCGTTGGTGATGTGGTATGTTACGTTTATAATGAAAAGGGAACAGAAGGAGAAACTACAACAGCAGATCCTGCTGCACCTACAACAACACCAGCACCTACAACAACAGAAGCACCTACAGAAAAGAAACCTGTAGTATCAGTTGATGGAACAGAAGTTGCAGTAGAAAACGGCAAGGTAACACTTGGCGATGCTGAATACGGATACTATGCAAATGGTAAGATGTATAAGCCTGGCACAGAAGTTGAAGTTACAGAAGATATGGCATTTACATCAGTAAATACATTATCAGTAGCAAGACAGAATGGTGCAGGAATCAGATATAAGGGAACAGCAGGAATCAGATTCCAGGCAACAGTTGCATCAGACAACATGGCAGCAGTATCATCAGATGCTATTACAGAAGGAATGCTTATTACAGCAAAAGATCTTTATGAAGCAAACGGTGCAGCTCTTGATTTAACAAGTGGATATACAACAATCAATGTTAAAAACAGTGGTTGGTACAATGGAACAGAAGGAACATTCTGTGCATCAATTTGCAACATTGTAGAATCAAACTACATCAGAAACTTTGTAGCAAAAGCATATGTAACAATCACATATACAGATGGAACAGCAACAACAGTATATTCAAATGTACCTGAAGCAAGATCAATTAGTTATGTAGCAACAGCTGTAAAGAATGCAGGATACCCAGGTATTGCAGATGAGTTCAAATCAGTAATTGATTCATTTATTAAATAATTAAAGGAGGAAGCTAGAATGAAGAAGTTTTATGAATGCCCACAGGCAGAAGTAGTAGAATTCGATACAAAAGATGTTATCACAACAAGTGGCGTCCTCGATTCATTTACTGGTGAAGCAGCAAATGAAGATGCCGGATGGACAGGATTATACTAAGATATAAAATTAAATAAAAATATTGGCACCCGAACAATTAATTTGTTCGGGTGTTTTGGTGTTGTATTATGGAAAATAGGGTGCTATAATATTCAAACGAAATGAAGAATTGGAGGTTTTTATTATGGATAAAGATAAAATGATAGATGATATTGTTGCAATGCTTGATGGCAGTGTAAAAAAAGGAGATGGACATATTAATGTTCAGGTAAATGATATCAAGTCTGATGAAAAAGTTGAGTCAGAAAAGAATATTTCAAGAGGTTGTGCAGACAACTCCATCAATCCAATGGCATGTTGTGTACCAACTATTGAACTTCCTGATGATGACGAATTTGAAAAGTAAATGGGATTGAAATTGTATAAAGGGATATCCTATTTATATATGATTTTGATGAGGTGAATATGAATAAAGCAAAGGTGTTTAATTTTATAAAAAAATATATAAATATAACTGTAGCATCTCTAATATATGCTATAGGAATAGCAATGTTTTTAAGTCCTAACAATCTGGCACCGGGAGGAATTTCAGGTATTGCTATTGTAGTAAAGGAAGTATGTCCTTTTCTGCCGGGTGTAGGTACACTTATATTTATTATAAATATTCCTATTTTGATACTTGGAGCATGGAAATTTGGCAAAAAGTTTATATTATCAACACTATACACACTGGCAGTATCTTCTGCTTTTATTGACATTTTGCCATTGGTTACCCGAATACAGGTTATTACAAAGGACTTAATGCTTGCATCAGTTATCGGTGGTGCGTTGTTTGGATTTGCCATGGGGGCACTATTTAGGATGGAAACAACTACAGGCGGAATGGATATTATTGTAAAGATAATAAGACAGAAAAAGCCACACTTGAAAACAGGTCAGATATATCTGATTTTGGATGTAGCTGTTCTTGTGGCATCAGCTATCGCCTTTAAAAATGTAGAAGTAGCGTTATTTGCAGCAATATCCATATATGTATCTACAGTAGTTATGGATAGAACAATTTACGGTGGTGATGAAGCAACTATGGTATATATTATCAGCTCCAAACAAAAGATTATTGCGGTGAGAATGTTGCAGGAACTTGATATGGGAGTGACTTTGGTCCAAGGTATGGGTGCCTATAGTAACAAGTCAACAGAGGTAATAATGTGCGTTATGAAAAAACAAATGCTTGTAAAGGTTAGAAATATATTAAAAGATACAGATCCAAATGCATTTATGATAGTAACATCTGCCAATGAAGTTTTTGGTGAGGGATTTAAGTCTCACTTCAAAAATGAAATATAATAATAACATATAAATACTAAAAAGACTTTTTGTTTATTTACAAAAAGTCTTTTTACATTTAAAATAAAAGAGTATGTAAAAAATAGGTAAAGAACATAAGAAAGGGAACAAAATGGCAACGTTAAAAGATGTTCAAAGAATAGTGATAAAAGTAGGAACTTCCACATTGGCTCATTCTACAGGAAAGGCAAATATCAGACAGATGAAAAAACTGGTAACGGTTATTTCGGATATTGTCAATTCAGGAAAGGAAGTGGCACTTGTCACATCAGGAGCTATTGGAGTAGGTGCCGGAAAACTTGGACTTACTGAAAGACCAACTACAACGGCAGAAAAACAGGCTGCTGCAACCATAGGACAGTGCGAACTTATGTTTATGTATGACAAAATGTTTGGAGAATATGGTCATACAATAGGACAGTTTTTGATTACCAAAAGGGATGTGGACAACAAGGAGTGCAGAGAAAATCTCATCAATGCATTTGAGGAAACATTTAATTTTGGGGCTATACCTGTTATTAATGAAAATGATGCTGTAGGTATTGAAGAAATTGTATATGGAGACAACGACAGTTTGTCGGCCATTGTTGCCAAATTGATTCATGCAGATGCACTTCTTATTTTGACGGACATAGATGGACTTTATGACAAAAATCCTGAAAAGGACGAATATGCCAGAATAATTCCTGTAGTAGAAGAGATAAATGAAGATTTGTATCAGATTGCAGGTGGAAAAGGCTCAAAGTTTGGAACGGGAGGAATGGTTACAAAACTTCAGGCGGCTGAAATATCAACAGAGGCAGGAATCAATACTATAGTCATGAACGGTTCATACCCTGAAAATATATACAAAGTATTGGAAGGACATCAGGTAGGAACATTTTTTGTGGCAAAATAACATTTAAACTTTCAAAAAAACAGAAAGTTTAAATAGAATGAATATATATTTTTACTTGTAAAAAAGATATTTGTCGCAAAATAAGATAAAACTACATAATTGTTGTATAAAATCACGTTTCAGTTCATAAAATGTTAATGTTTGTTTCATAATGAAACTATAAAAGTATTGTAGAATAAAAAGATACCAAGGAGCAAAAAATGAAAAAACTGTTATTTATAATCAATCCTAAAGCAGGATTAAAGAAAAATAAAAGCTATATTGATGATGCTGTAAATGTATTTGAGGATGCCGGGTATAAAGTTGGTATCAAATATACTAAGAAGAGATTGGATGGAACTTATATTGCAAAAGAATATTCATGCAAAGTAGATATGGTAGTTTGTATGGGTGGCGATGGTACCTTGAATGAGGTTATTGCAGGTATGATGGAAGCACAGTCAAAGACTCCACTTGGATATATACCGGCAGGCTCAACCAATGATTTTGCCACAAGTTTAGGACTAAAATCAGACCCAAAACAGGCGGCCACATTTATAATGTCAAATAAGTCCAGACCACTTGATATGGGTAGTTTTAACGGCAGACAGTTTGTATACACAGCTTCAGCCGGAATATTTACAAAAACATCCTATTCTACACCACAGGAACTTAAAAACAGGCTGGGACATTTTGCTTACATATTGCATGGCGTACGTGAACTGTTTCATATAAGAAGACTGAAATTAAAAATAGAATTGGGAGACAAAACATACGAGGGCAAATACATTTTTGTGGCAATAAATAATGCTACAAAAGTCGGTGGTATTATGAAGTTGGATGAAGATTTTGTTAAATTTAATGACGGTGTATTTGAACTTATGCTTATTGAGTTTCCAAAGGGACCGGCGGAATTTTGCAAATTGGTTTGGCAGGTGCTTAATCAGAAGTTTACAGGAAAAATTACACTTGAACAGATACAGTCAGCAAGAATTACAGACTGTACAGACATAGATTGGTCACTTGATGGAGAAAAGGAAAAAGGAAGAGCAATTGTGGACTTTAAGGTAGTACACGATGCAGTAAACTTTATATATTAAAAGATGTAAGAGGGGTGCTTATGACTTATAAGAAAGAGACAGTTATTAATTTCACGGAAAAATATGGTGAGATATGTAGGGAAAATGATAGTGTAGACAAAGAACTTTTTTCAGAATATGGAGTAAAAAGGGGATTGCGTGATTTAAACGGAAAAGGAGTAGTTACCGGAATTACTAATATATCGCGTATAGAATCTTCGGAGATTATTGACGGAAAAAGTGTTCCATGTGCCGGAAAGTTATATTACAGAGGATATAGCATTCAGGATTTGGTTAAGGGATTTATGTCAGAAGGCAGATATGGGTTTGAAGAGACTGCATATTTATTATTATTCGGTCAGTTACCTGACCAGGACAACTTAAAAGAATTTAAAGAGATGCTTGCAATAAGCAGACGCCTTCCTACAAACTTTGTAAGAGATGTTATTATGAAAGCACCAAGTTCGGATATTATGAATTCATTAACAAAGAGTGTACTGACTTTGGCATCATACGACAAACATGTGTCAGATACATCTTTGGAAAATGTTGTAAGACAATGTATTATGCTTATAGCATTGTTCCCTGTATTGTCTGTATATGGATTTCAGGCATACAATCATTACAAGAAAAACAAAAGTTTATATATACATAGACCAAAGCCAGAGTTGTCAACAAGCGAGAATTTACTTCGTATGTTAAGACCTGACAAAAAATATACAGAGTTGGAAGCAAAGGTACTTGATTTGGCACTGGTTCTTCATATGGAACATGGTGGTGGAAACAACTCAACATTTACTACAAGAGTTGTAACATCTTCAGGTTCAGATACATATTCAACTATTGCAGCGGCACTTTCTTCATTGAAAGGACCAAGACATGGTGGAGCAAACATTATGGTTGTTGAAATGTTCAAGGATATTAAAAAACATGTTAAAGACCATAAAGATGAAAATGAAGTTAAGGAATACTTAAGAAAGATTCTTAACAAAGAAGCCTTTAACAAAAAAGGTCTTATATATGGTATGGGTCATGCAGTATATTCTATATCTGATCCAAGAGCAGAAATTTTTAAGTCATTTGTAGAAAAACTGGCAAACGAAAAAGGACGTCAGAAGGATTTTGCTTTGTATAGCATGATTGAACATTTGGCACCTGAGGTTATTGCTGAAGAAAGAAAAATGTACAAAGGCGTTAGTGCAAATGTGGACTTCTACAGCGGTTTAGTATACAGTATGCTTGATATTCCGGAGGAATTATTTACACCAATGTTTGCTATAGCAAGAATTGTAGGCTGGAGTGCTCACCGTATTGAGGAACTGGTCAATGCTGACAAAATCATGCGACCTGCATATATCAGCAATTGCGGATTTAATCAGTATGAACCTTTGGAAGAAAGATAATACAAATTTAAATAAGATATAAAAGTATTTTTAACGAAAGCTGCGTTGGCTGTTGCCGATGTAGCTTTTATCAAATGGAGGTAACAATGAAACTGACACAAAGTGATGTTGCAAAAATAAAGGAAGAGATAGAACATAGAAAACTGGTTGTGCGACCAAAGGCAATTGAGGCTGTAAAGGAAGCAAGGGCTCAGGGTGATTTAAGTGAAAACTTTGAGTATTATGCAGCAAAAAAAGATAAAAATAAAAACGAAGGTCGAATAAGATATTTGGAAAAAATACTTAAAACAGCTACAATTATAGAAGATAAATCAAATGACGATGAAGTTGGACTTAACAACACTGTTAAGGTATATTTTGAAGAAGATGACATGGAGGAAACTTTCAAGATTGTAAGTACCATGAGAGGAAATTCTATGAAAGGCAGAATTAGCAGTGAATCGCCTATTGGAAAAGCTTTAATGAAACATAAAGTAGGCGATAGAGTTGAAATAAAAGTTGATGACAGTTATAGTTATTTTGTAGTGATTAAGTCTATTGAAAATACAGGCGAAGAGGATACAGATACAATTAGAAGTTATTAATACTTTACAGGTAGGTAAGCATATGGCAAAATCAGAAAAGCAAAAGCAGAAATTATTAATTCTATTGGAAATTTTAAAAAAGAATACAGATGAGGACCATGGAATAACCATGGTTGAAATTATTGAAGCACTTGAAAAAAGGGAAGTTAAGGCTGAAAGGAAGGCTTTATATACAGATATTAATGCGTTAAATGAATACGGATACAACATTGACAAGAGAAAAAGAAATGGAAAAACCTATTACAGACTTTTAAACAGGGATTTTGAATTGCCGGAATTAAAACTTTTGGTAGATGCAGTGCAGGTTTCTAAATTTATTTCGCCTTCACGTTCCACGGAACTGATTAAAAAAATAGAAAATCAGGCAAGTAAATATCAGGCAAAAGAGTTGCAAAGACAGGTTTATGTGGCAAACAGAATTAAAACTGACTATGACAATGTTTACAAAAACATAGATAGTCTGAACCTTGCTATAAACGAAAACAGTCAGATTAAATTTGATTATTATGAGTGGACTTTGAAAAAGAAAATGGAAATCAGAGCAAATGGTTGTAAAACAGGTATAAGCCCATGGGCGTTAACATGGGATGATGAGAATTATTACCTGATTGCCTATGATCAGGAAGCCGACAAAATAAAACATTATCGTGTTGATAAAATCCGTCAAATTGAAATTACAGATATTCCGCGTAAGGGCAAGGAAAAGTTCGATAGTTTTGACATGGGTCTGTATGCAAAAAAAGTGTTTAGTATGTTTACAGGAGATGAGCAAACAGTTAAGATACAATTTGACAATAGTCTGATAGGTGTTGTTATAGATAGGTTTGGAAAAGATGTTATGATAATACCAAAGGGCGAAAATAAATTTAAAGTTAATGTAAAAGTCAGTGTCAGCAAAATGTTTCTTGGATGGATTATGGGACTAGGCGACAAGGCAAAAATTGTAGGCCCACAAAGTGTAGTTGATCAGATGAAACAGGAAATAGAAAGAATGTATGACCAATACAAATAAAAAAGGAGAAGATATGTTAGTTATTTTTACAAGTTATACACCGGGTGCCGGGAAAAGTTACATGATGATAGAAAAGGCAATGGAAGAAAAAGCGAAAGGGAAAAAAGTTCTTGTGGGATTTTTACATGAAGGTCACAGGGACATAAAAGACATTCTTATTAAAAACGGAATTGAAGAAAAAGATATTCCTCAAAAAGGACTTAGCCTTGCGCAGATTAAGGCTGAAAATCCGGATATAGTCATATTAGATGAAATGGGAATGAAGGTTAAAAACAGAGGGTTTGTATACAATATAATTGACAAACTGTTGGATTATGGAATTACAGTATATACATCTGTAAATTTGAAGCGATTTGACAGCGCAAATCCACGATTTAAGGATGTTACAGGTATTTCGATAAAAAATACAGTGCCACACAAATATTTGGAAAAAGCGGACAAAATTTACTTTATAGACAGAGACAGCGAACTTATGATAAAAGATTTTGAAGCAGGAAAACTGTTCGGAGACAAATATATGAACAGCAAAATTATGCAGAAAAATTTTAAGAAGGAAACATTGGACAGTTATCGTCAGGTTAGTATTAAATACCTTGAAAAATACAAAGATAAAGTAGAAATTGTCGAAAGAAGCAATGAACAGTAAACGTTAGTAGATATATGTACATTAAAGAAAAAGTGAATGTTGGCATGTGTATGAATGCTTCAAAAAAATGAATGCTAACATATTTATGAACGTTATACAAAGTAATGAATGGAGAGAAAATGGACAAAAAACTATCAAAAACGCCTATAGTAATATTTATGGCAGGTATATGTTGCCTATTATGGGGGTCAGCGTTTCCATGCATAAAAATCGGTTATAAATTGTTTCAGATACAGGGAAAAGAAACAGCATCTCAGATTTTGTTTGCAGGTACCAGATTTGCCATTGCAGGCATGATGGTAATTGCAACATTTTCCATTCTAAACAAAAAGTTTATCAAACCGGAGAATCCGGGAAAAATAGCAACTCTTAGTCTGTTTCAGACAATAGGGCAGTATGTGCCTTTTTATATTGGACTGGCACATACCACAGGAGTAAAATCATCAATAATTAACGGCTCAGCAGTTTTTATTACAATATTGGTATCCTGTATTATATTTAAACAGGAAAAATTAACATCAAAGAAGATTCTTGGAAGTATATTGGGATTTGCCGGCATTGTGTTGGTAAATATAGTAGGAACGACCCTTGATTTTAATTTTACGGTTTTAGGAGAAGGATTTATTTTAATATCAACAATTTCGTCAGCGTTTTCATCAGCCTTTATTAAAAAGTTCTCAAAAACAGCAGATGTAGTTATGCTAAGTGGATATCAGTTTTTCTTCGGTGGAGTTACAATGGCAGTAATAGGACTTTTAATGGGCGGAAAACTGGACAGCGTTTCTGCAGAAAGTTGGGTATTGCTTGCTTATATGGGATTTATTTCAGCAGCAGCCTACACATTGTGGAGTATTTTGCTAAAATACAATAATGTATCAAAAATATCTGCATATAAGTTTATGAACCCTATTTTCGGTGTTGTACTTTCGTATATTTTCCTAAAAGAAAACAGTCAGCTTGGAATACATACAGTTATTGCTCTTTTGCTTGTATGTGTGGGAATATACGTGGTAAATTCAGCAGATAAAAGTGAAAAATAGGTTACAATTTTGGCTGTGAAATGCAACAGTCAAAAAGTAAGTTACAGTTTCAATTAATGAAATAACACAAGAAAAAAATATAATTATTTTGTAAATGAAATAGCACGAGTAAAAAAATATAATTGTTTTGCAAATGAAATAACCTAGCTGTATATAAAAATAACTATTAATATGGTAAAATATAGAAAATTAATATGTGAAAGGCGGTATTTATATGAATATTATGCATGATATTAATCCGGAGAGAATATCACCATCGGATTTTATTGCTACAATTGAAATTACAAAAGGAAGTAAAAAGAAATACGAATTGGACAAAGAAACAGGATTGTTGATTTTGGACAGAATACTTTATTCATCAGTTCATTATCCGGCCAATTATGGATTTATTCCAAGAACAATAGATGAAGATGGGGATCCGCTGGATGTATTGGTTTTATGTTCGGAACCTATAGAACCAATGTCACTTGTCAGATGTTATCCAATTGGCGTAATGTATATGATTGATGGCGGGGATATGGATGATAAGATTATAGCTATTCCATACGGTGATCCTACATACAATTGCTATACAGATATTGAGCAGTTGCCTAGTCACATATTTGAAGAAATTAAAAACTTCTTCAACATATACAAGTCTTTGGAAGGAAAAGAAACAAGGGTAGATGAATTTGGAGGACCTGTCGAGGCAGCCAAAATCATTTACAAATGTATTGATTTATACAACAAAGAATACAAATAAACGGGATAAACTCTAGGATATGACTTTTCTCTTGTTTTCAACCTGTGCATTAACGAAAGCACGCTCCCGCTGCCAAACGCTGGTAGCGGTTCTATCAAGCCGGCTTTGCCGCCTTAATGAACCAACCGCGTTTGAAGCACTTTCGTTTAATGGCACAAGTTGAAAACAAGAGGTATGGGTCATAATTAAGAGTTCATCCCGTTTGTTTTTATTAAAAATAAAGGCGTTAAAAGTGAATCTTAACAAGAATAATATATAAAATGTAAAGGATTTTATTATGAAGGATGAAAAAGTATATAACGGTAAAAAAATAAAAACAGATAAAGAGATAACAAATAATAAAGAGATAAGCTCAGATAAAGATATGGTGAATAATATTGAGGATAGACTTTGGGCTCTTAGAAATGAAATGGACAAGCATAACATGGATATGTATATTGTACCTACATGTGATTTCCATGGCTCTGAGTATATGGGAGATTATTTTAAGGCGAGAGAATTTATCAGTGGCTTTACAGGCTCGGCAGGAATAGCCGTTGTTACAAAGGATCAGGCGTTGTTGTGGACTGATGGAAGATATTTTGTTCAGGCTGCTGATCAATTGCCACCAGTGTACAAATTGATGAAACAGGGGGAGCCGGATACTCCTACAGTTTTAGAATTTGTCCGAAATTTCGCAAATGAAAAAGATAAGTGTATCATAGGATTTGATGGAAAATGCATGTCTTCGTCATTAGCAGAAAAAATAGAAAAGATATCCAATGTTACAATTGTAAGCAAATATGATTTAATTGGAAAAATATGGAACAACAGGCCTGATTTATCCTGTGAAAATATTTGGATACTTAATGAAAAATATGCAGGAAAATCATTTGGTGACAAAATAAAAGATGTACGACTTGAAATGGAAGAAAAAAAGGTAGATATGTTGCTTATTACAACTTTGGAGGATGTAAGCTGGCTACTTAATCTGCGTGGAAATGATATTAAATGTACACCGGTTTTTCTTGGCTTTATTGCTGTTACAGGTTCACAGACAGCTTTGTATGTCCAAAGGAACGCATTAAGTCAGCAGGTTGCCTGTTATCTTGAAAAAAATAATATAGACATAAGAGAATATAATGATATTTATCAGGATGTTAAAAGTATTAGAAAACGTCGTATATGGATTGACTCATCAACTGCAAACTATCAGATAACAAAGCTTGTATCAAAGGAAAACTATCTATACAAAGCAATGCTTCCAACAACAAAGATGAAAGCTGTAAAAAACGAAACAGAGATAGCCAATATGAAAAAGGCTCACATTTTGGACGGAATAGCTATGACAAAATTTGTTTATTGGCTTAAAAATAATGTTGGAAAAGAGAAGATGGATGAAATATCCTTAGGTGAAAAGTTGGAATATTTCAGAGGCATGGCAGAAAGCTATGTTGAGCCAAGTTTTGAACCTATTGTGGGATATAATGATCATGGGGCAATAGTTCATTATAGTGCAACCAAAGAAACAAATTATCAAATAGAAAACAAAGGAATGGTTCTTATTGATTCGGGTGGCCATTATCTGGAAGGAACTACGGATATTACAAGAACAATTAGTCTTGGAAAGGTAACTGATAAAATGCGTCAGATGTACACTCTTGTGCTGAAGGGACATCTTCACCTTGGAAATGCTGTGTTTAAGAAAGGATGTAGTGGAGTGGCCTTAGACATACTTGCAAGAAAACCCTTGTGGGACAATGGTCTTGATTTTAATCACGGAACAGGTCACGGTGTTGGATACCTTCTTAGTGTACACGAACCACCAAATGCCATAAGATATAGAATTTTGGAAAATCAGGAACTGAATCCAACACTAAAGCCCGGCATGATTACAAGTAACGAGCCTGGATTGTATCTGGAAAATGAATTTGGAATCCGCATTGAAAATCTTATTCTTTGTAAAGAAAAAGAGAAAAATGAATACGGACAGTTTCTGCATTTTGAAACATTAACCCTTTGTCCTTATGATGAAGAACTGATAGACGTGAAACTGTTGTCAGAAGAAGATATCAAACTTATTAATGAATATCATAAAAAAATATATGACAAACTGACACCATATCTTACAGAGGATGAGAAACAGTGGCTGTTGGGGCAACAAATTTGATAAGAATAATATCAGAAAATTAAATAAAAGAAATATTTAAAAGGATTTGCTCATAAACTTTAATAAAGAAAGTGGAGAGCAAATTTTTTTGAATGATTATATTGAACAAAGAGCCGTTGCCATAGGAAAATATCTTGTGTCAGCAAAGGCCACTGTAAGACAGGCGGCAGGAAAGTTTGGCGTAAGTAAGTCAACAGTACATAAAGATGTTTCGGAAAGGCTTGCAAGAGTAAATCCAAGTCTTGCCGGCAAAGTAAGAGAAGTTCTTGATAAAAATAAAAGTGAAAGACATATAAGGGGAGGGATGGCAACCAGGGAAAAATATAAAAACAGAAAAATGAATATAACTAAATAAATGACAAAAAAGAAAAGCCATATGCATTTTGCATATGGCTGTTGTTTGCGGGGGACCTAGTGGGAATTTCACCCACTAGGTTGAGTATGAAAAACTTAAAATACGCCATTATAGGGTATGACGTATACAAACTATGTGCACCGCCCTACGCGGTACTCTTGTATAGTAAAGGTCGAATGTTAACAGAATATGAACAAAATGTAAAAAAACTCGAAAATACGCAAAAATAATAAAAAATAATAAAATTTTAGTGGAAAATAACAGCAAAAATAGCTGAAAAGAGTTATTTTAGCTTTGAAAAAAGTAGAATTTTCAAGAAAAAAAGATTGAAAATATGAAAAATATCACAAATTAGTACAAAAACTGCACAAAATAAGAAATTTCATATAATAAAAAGATAAAAGCAAAAAATAAAAATCAAGGAAAATTTTACAAGAAAAATAAAAAATAGACATATACAGAACGAAAAAAAGTTGTTATACTTTACATTAGTGTGGATATTCTAAAATATAGGACAGAATATATTTAAAAAAGAATGACCGAAGGAGAACTCAATGTTTAATATAGATATAGGAATAGATTTAGGAACAGCAAGTGTACTTGTTTATATAAAAGGAAAAGGTGTAGTTTTAAAAGAACCATCAGTAGTGGCAATTGACAGAGACACAGAAAAAATTAAAGCAGTAGGTGAAGAAGCAAGACTTATGATTGGACGAACACCTGAAAACATTGTGGCTGTACGTCCGCTGAAACAGGGTGTTATTTCAGATTATTCAGTTACTGAACAGATGATTAGATATTTTATTCAGAAATCAGTTGGCAAGCGTTCATACAGAAAGCCACGTATTTGTGTATGTATTCCAAGTGGAGCTACAGAAGTTGAAACAAAGGCTGTGCAGGATGCAGCTTTTCAGGCAGGAGCAAGAGAAGTATTTGTTGTGGAAGAACCATTAGCAGCAGCTATAGGAGCTGGTATTGAAATTAAAAAGCCATGTGGAAACATGATTGTTGATATTGGTGGCGGAACAACTGATATTGCAGTGATATCTCTTGGCGGAACAGTAGTCAGCACATCTGTAAAGGTGGCAGGAGATGATTTTGATGATGCCATTGTCAGATATATGAGAAAGAAACACAATTTGTTAATAGGTGACAGAACAGCTGAAGAAATAAAAATCGGCATAGGTACATGTTACAATACATCTGAAAACAGAACTATGGAAGTAAGAGGAAGAAATCTTGTAACAGGACTTCCGAAGACTATAGAGGTTACATCAGAAGAAACAGAAGAAGCTTTAAAGGATTCTACTACAAGCATTGTGGAAGCAGTTCACAGAGTTTTGGAACAGACACCACCGGAACTTGCAGCTGACATTGCCGTTCGTGGTATCGTTTTAACAGGTGGCGGATGCTTATTACATGGACTTGATCAGTTGATTGAGGCAAAGACAGGCATTAACACAATGACGGCTGAAGATCCTATGACAGCAGTTGCCATTGGTACAGGCAGATATTTAGAGTACATTGATGAAGATGAAACTGAAAAGATAAAATAACAATTGTTGATTATGTTAAAAGGCTGTTCTTAAAAAGGACAGCCTTATTTTGGCAAAAAGGACAGAATATGAAACAAATAAATGGATACGTTGAAAATATAACATACAGAAATGAAGACAATGGATATACAGTTTTAACATTGTCATATGGCAAAAAAGACATAAAATGTACAGGAAATTTTGGGTACATATCTGAAGGTGAATATCTTGAAATAGAAGGTGAAGAGGTTTTTCATGATATTTATGGGGAGCAGATTAAGGTAACATCTTACAAAGTCATACCGGCAACAGATGAACTTTCTCTTAGAAAATATTTGGGTTCAGGTGCAATTAAAGGTTTGGGAGCAGTGCTTGCAGACCGTATTGTAGACAAATTTGGAAAAGATACTCTTAGAATTGTAGAAGAAGAGCCGGAGCGTTTGGCGGAAATCAGAGGCATTACCACAAGAAAGGCAATGGATATTTGCCAACAGGTAGAAGAAAAAAAGGACATGAGAGATGTTATGATTTTTCTTCAGGGCTACGGTATCAGTCCTACTTTAAGCAACAAGATTTATACAATGTATGGTTTAAAAGTTTATGACATTATAAAAACTAATCCATACAAGTTGGCAGATGATTTGTCAGGTGTTGGTTTTAAAACTGTAGATGAAATTGCCAGAAGAGCCGGAGTGGAAGTAAATGCGTCAGTACGTATCAAAAGCGGAATGTGTTATGCATTATCGGAGGCATCACTTTCAGGACATACATATTTGCCAAAGGATAAACTAGTGGAAAGTACAGTGAATCTTTTGGGATTAAGGGACCAATATCTAAATGCTGATGGAACATATAATATGGATTTGCTGGACAATTGCTTCACTGAACTTGTTTTAGAGAAAAAACTTATTTTGAAAGAAATTGATAATGTGGAGGCAGTGTTTTTATCCACCTTTTATTATACTGAACTTAATATTGCAAGAATGCTACTTGAGTTGAATATTCAAACACCTGAAGATGACTACATTATGGGTGTCAAACTTGATACTATTGAAAAAGTAACAGGTGTGGAATTGGACGATTTGCAAAAGAAAGCAGTAGTTGAAACTCAGAACAATGGTATTTCGATTATTACAGGTGGTCCCGGTACAGGAAAAACAACAACTATTAATGCAATTATCAGAATGTTTGAGGCAGATGGTATGGAAGTAAGCCTTGCCGCACCAACAGGAAGAGCAGCAAAGCGTATGACTGAGGCTACAGGACATGAGGCAAAAACCATTCACAGACTGTTAGAAATCGCCGGTGGCGCAGGGGACGAAACTCCTAGAGATGAATTAAGTGCAAAGTTTGGCAGAAATGAGCAAAATCCACTGGAGACGGACGTCATTATTTTAGATGAAATGTCTATGGTTGACACTTTTTTGATACATGCACTTTTAAAGGCAGTGACAATAGGAACAAGAATTGTATTTGTAGGTGATGTAAACCAGCTGGCAAGTGTTGGCCCGGGAAATGTCCTTCGCGACATGATTCAGTCAGAAAAATTTAGCGTGGTCAGACTTACAAAGGTATTCAGACAGGCAGGAGAAAGTGGCATAGTTGTAAATGCCCACAAAATCAATGATGGAGAGCAGGTAAAACTGGACAACAGTTCCAATGACTTCCTATATATTGAAAGAGAAAATGCCCAGACCGCTTTAAATGCTACAATTGGTCTGATGATGTCAAAACTTCCTGATTATGTAAAGGCAAAACCTGTAGATATTCAGGTACTTACACCTATGCGTGGTGGAATACTTGGGGTAAATTCTTTAAATGAACAGTTGCAAAAATATATTAATCCTGCTGATGAAAATAAACGTGAAAAGGAAATTGCAGGAGTAACTTTCAGAGAAGGCGACAAGGTTATGCAGATAAAAAACAATTATCAGTTAGAGTGGGAACAAAGAAGTGAGGCAGGACGCATCTATGATACCGGCACAGGCATTTTTAATGGTGATATGGGTGTTATTACAACTATCAACAATGTAACCAATTCCATGGAAGTAGTTTTTGATGAAGACAGATATGTAATATACGATTCAAAACAGGCAGAAGAACTTGAACTTGCATATGCTATTACCATTCACAAATCTCAGGGTAGTGAATATCCGGCTGTTATTATGCCGTTGGTGTCAGGAGTACCAATGCTGATGACAAGAAATCTTCTGTATACAGGTGTTACAAGAGCAAAGAAATGTGTCTGTATTGTGGGAAGGAAAGAGACATTTGCATCTATGATTAAAAATCAAGACCAGCAAAAAAGATTTTCAGGCCTTAAGTGGCAATTGGAAAATTATTATGAAGAGCAGGAATAACAAAAATATATGGTTATTTCTTTATGTATATATAATTGACTGTTATATAATGGATGAAAGATTATTATATATTATGTAGAAGGAAGAAATGTATGAAAATGGGTGAAAAAATAAAAGAAAAAACTAAGCATATAACAGAGGTAATGGAAAAAGCGTTATTCCCAAACGTTTGCCCAATATGCAATAAAGTTATAAGCAGTGACGAAAAAATATGCAGTCACTGCATTAAAAAAATTAAGGTTATAAAAGAACCTAAGTGCAAAAAATGTGGAAGCAGGTTGGAAGATTCCACAAAACTGTTTTGCAATGACTGTAATGAGATTTGTCATGAATTTGAAAAGGGGATTTCCATTTTCGAATATAATAATGAATTTAAAAAGTCGATTTACAGATTTAAGTATGACAACAAAAGGTGCTACAGTGACTTCTATGGTTCTATTGGCTACAGAAAATATAAAGAAACTTTGGAACAATGGAAGATTGATAAAATTATTCCTGTTCCAATGTATTATAAGAAACAAATCATGCGTGGTTATAATCAGGCAGAAGAGTTTGGAAATGCCCTGAGCAGATATTCGGGAATAAAAGCAGACTCTGATATTTTGCTTAGAGTGAAAAACACGAAGCCACAAAAAGGTTTAAATAAAGAACAAAGAAAAGTAAATTTGGCAGAAGCTTTTGCTGTAAATAAAGAAAAAATAAAGAATGCAGAAAATATTTTGTTGGTGGATGATGTGTATACAACAGGAAGCACCATGGACACTTTGGCGAAACTTCTCAAGAAAGCAGGTGCCGGCAAAGTTTATTTTATGTGCATTGCCACAGGGAAAAGATAAGTATTGTGCGTATAACTATAATTGTTATAATATACATAATTTAATTGAAAAAACTTAAGATTTTGTATGAATTAACTTATAACTGAAAGGCTTAAAATCTATTAACAAAATCCCAAGTAAGATAACAAAATTAAATAAGTTTATAAAAATTGAAATTGAAACTTAGTGTAATGAAATAAAAAAAAAATAGTCACCGTTATATTTATATACAGGAAGCCTGTGAAAAAATAGTAGAATTATAATTTATTACTATATTTAGGTTAAAAAATCATGTTGTGAACAATAATCATAGAAAATAATAAAAGAAGGAGGGTAGTAATTAATTTAAAGTAAACATGAAAGTTAAAAAAACGAAGGAGGATTAAAGAATGAAACAAAAAATATTAAAAAGAATTTTGAAAAAGACAAGTGTTGTACTTATGGCAACAGTTATGATTGGGTCGTTATTGATTCCTTTTAGTGTTATAGGCAGCGAACAAACGGAAATTAAATCAGAACAAGGATTTAACTATAAAGTCGAAAAAGAGAGCGATGGCTCAAAAAATGTGGTGATATACGGTTATAATGGAAATGATGATAATATTATCATACCGGAAACATTAGGAGGATATAAAGTTACATCAGTTGAATCGTTGGATGGTAGCAAAAACTATATAAAGTCATTATTAATTTCTAAAAATGTCAAAAATATTTTTGAAAGAATTGAATTGAGCGATAGTAATGGCAAAGCGAGAAAAATTGAAATAAAAAAATATGAAGTTGTGGATGAAAATCCGTATTTGTCAGCAAAAGATGGTGTTTTGTTTAATAAAAAACAAACTGTTCTAATGAATTATCCAAGAGGAAAAAAAGATGTAGAATATGTGGAACCATCAACTGTAGAAAAAAGTAATGGTGCAAATCAAAATAAATATGTGACAAAATGGACTCATTCAAGTAATAAGAAAAATGTTAATGTTGTGGATTACGCTTTCAGAAACTGTCAGGGACTTAAAGAAGTGTTTATGCCTGAAAACATAAGAAGAATCGGAACGAATAGTTATATGAATTGTTCAAAATTAGAAAGAGTACATTTTAGTAAGAATTTGGAAAGAATATCGGATGACGCTTTTTATAATTGTAAAGCTATTACAAAAATAGAAATTCCTAAAAGTGTTCTTAGTATAGGGGATGGGGCTTTTGAAAATTGCAATATTAGTTCATTAAAACTTAAAAATAGAATTTCATATATAGGAGGCAGAGCTTTTTACGGAAATGCCAAATTGAAGAAAGTTAAAATTCCTGATTCTGTTACTAAAATCAGCAAAAAGGCTTTTGACAGGAGAAAAACTAAGGTTGTTATGGCTTCATATATGAAAAAACAGAATGGCAAATTTAACAATTACATTGCAAAGGCTACAATCACTACAAAAGGAAAGAAAAAACAATACCAGGCAATTTGGATTACTAAAATTAAAGGGGTAAAGAAAACAAAAACAATAGGAAAAGGTAAAGCAGGTAAAATATCAACAAAAGCTTACGTACGTAATAAAGATACTAAACTAAAGAAGAGTGGAGTACTTAAAACGGACATTTTAAATTTTACATCATCCAATAATAAAGTTGTAAAAGTAAGTTCAAACGGAATGATTAAAGGAATCAGAAAAGGAACAGCAACAATAACAGTTACTCTTAGAACAACTCCGGAAAGTTATAAATCCAATGTTATAAAGGATACAGATGGAACAGTTATAACAGCGAAGACAGGGATAACAAAGAAGTATTACAAGATAAAGATAAAAGTAAAATAGAATTATTTATAATGAAACAGCCTGTGCCTGTTTACAGGCTGTTTCAATTTAATTGGCATAAGTTAAAAGTCAGGTATTGAAATAGTACAGAATAATTTAAAAATAGTGTTGACGCAAATGATTCTATATGATATATTTATGGAGCAAGAAAAGAGGGGGTCTTTTTTTTTTTGCAACAAAATTATATTGCATTTACAAGAACCCTTAGGATTTAGAATAAAGCGGAGGTGAAACTCATGAGAACAAAGATTACATTAGAATGTACAGAATGTAAGCAGAGAAATTACAATACAACAAAGGATAAGAAAACACATCCGGACAGAGTTGAAACAAAGAAATATTGTAAGTTCTGCAAGAAACATACAATGCATAAAGAAACAAAATAGTCTAGTCGGAGGTGGATATTATGGCTGAAGCAAAGAAAAAAGGTGGCTTTAAGAACTGGTGGACAGGCTTAAAAGCTGAATTTTCAAAAATTATATGGCCAACAAAGGCATCAATATTAAGACAGACTGTTACTGTTGTTATAGTCACTGTTATTATGGGAGTTATTATTGCAATTTTGGATCAGTTGATTCAGGCCGGTCTTACAGGAATAGGTATTGGTAAATAATAACAATTTTTATATTAATATGAGGTGATTGAATGGCAGAGGCAAATTGGTATGTTGTGCATACTTATTCAGGATATGAAAATAAAGTTAAAACTAATATCGAACAGTCTATTGAAAATAGAAAGTTACAGGATCAGATATTAGAAGTGTCAGTTCCTACACAGGAAGTTGTAGAACTTAAAAACGGCGTTAGAAAAGTTTCTGAGAAAAAGCTTTTCCCTGGATATGTGCTTATAAATATGGTGATGAATGATGACACTTGGTATGTAGTTAGAAATACAAGAGGTGTTACAGGATTCGTTGGTCCGGGATCAAAACCGGTTCCTCTTTCAGAAGAAGAGATGATGACTCTTGGCGTTAAGACAAACGAGAGAGTCAACGTTGATTTCGAAGAGGGAGAGATGGTCAATGTTATATCAGGCGTTTGGGCTGGCGTAGCCGGTGAGGTAAAACGTATTGATGACCAGAAGCAGACAGTCACAATCAATGTTGACATGTTTGGTAGAGAAACTCCGGTAGAAATTGCATTTACCGAAGTTAAAAAGTTGAAATAAAACCATTTGGTTTTATGAAAATGTACTAATGTACATTTATAGAAGAATGTTTCACGGTGTATCGTGAGGCAGTGGGAGGGGTTCCCGATAATACCACAATTTTTAGGAGGTGCCGAAAGATGGCAAAGAAAGTAGAAGGATACATTAAATTGCAAATCGAAGCTGGCAAAGCAACACCAGCTCCACCAGTTGGTCCAGCACTTGGACAGTGGGGATTAAACATCGTTCAGTTCACAAAGGACTTCAACGCAAGAACAGCTGATCAGCCGGGAATGGTTATTCCTGTAGTTATCACTGTATATCAGGATAAGAGTTTTAGTTTTGTAACAAAGACTCCACCAGCAGCTGTATTATTAAAGAAAGCCTGCAAAATCCAGAAGGGTGCAGGAAACTCATTAAAAGAACAGGTTGCTACAATCTCAAAAGCAGATTTACAGCAGATTGCTGAAACAAAGATGCAGGATTTAAATGCTGCAAACATTGATTCAGCTATGAGAATGATTGCCGGAACAGCTAGAAGTATGGGAATCAAAGTTGAAGACTAATCGACTAATTTAATCGAAAAATAAGAATTGAAGAAACGTGGGAGGTATATCCGTTATTACCACGAGGAGGTTTAAATGAAGAGAGGTAAGAAGTATATTGAAGCAGCTAAGACAATTGATAGAGCTGTTCAGTATGATACAGAAGAAGCAATTTCTTTAGTAAAGAAAAGTGCTGTTGCAAAATTTGATGAAACAATAGAATGTCACATCAGAACTGGTTGTGATGGACGTCACGCAGATCAGCAGATCCGTGGTGCTGTTGTATTACCTAACGGAACAGGTAAGACTGTAAAGGTTTTAGTTTTCGCTAAGGGCGCAAAGGCTGATGAAGCTGAAGCAGCAGGTGCAGATTTCGTTGGTGGTGAAGAATTAATTCCAAAGATCCAGAATGAAGGTTGGTTCGACTTTGACGTAGTTGTAGCTACACCTGATATGATGGGTGTTGTTGGTAGACTTGGTCGTGTACTTGGACCTAAGGGCTTAATGCCAAACCCAAAAGCAGGTACAGTAACAATGGATGTAACAAAAGCTATTGAAGAAATCAAGGCTGGTAAAATTGAATACAGACTTGACAAGGCTAACATCGTTCACGTTCCAGTTGGTAAGGCTTCATTTACTGAAGAACAGCTTACAGAAAACTTTAATGCATTAATGGATGCTATTATGAAAGTTAAACCGGCAGCTGTTAAGGGTGCATACCTTAAATCAGTAACACTTACATCAACAATGGGACCTGGTGTAAAGGTTAACACAACAAAGCTTACAAGTGCTAACGCTTAATTGAGTTGACGCTGGAAAATATCAGGACTTTTTTCAGATATATACAATGTAAAACTTGTAAACTTTAGTTGACAACAAAATATTATTGTGCTACTATGCACAAGTGGTTGAAAACCAATTGCCGAAGACAGTAGGTATTTGTTATTAGATTTTTTGATAATGAATGTAAGTGCGAGAATACTTGTCGCCTACCGAGGAATTAAGTTAACAGACATGACTTTATACCTCTCTGTCTATAGGCAGAGAGGTTTCTTATGTATTGAAAGCATAGGTATAAATTCGAGCAATGAAGTTGACGACCGAAAATAAGTAAGGAGGAAAACATTCATGGCAAAAGTAGAGTTAAAGAAACCTATCGTTGAAGAGATTTCAGAATTACTCAACGGAGCAGCTACAGCAGTTGTAGTTGACTATCGTGGATTAACTGTTGCTGAAGATACAGAACTTCGTAAGCAGTTAAGAGAAGCTGGTGTTGTATACAAAGTATACAAAAACACTATGATCAATTTCGCAATCAAAGATACAGAGTTCGCAGATTTAGCTCAGCATCTTGAAGGACCTACAGCTATTGCTGTATGTAAAGATGATGCTACAGCAGCAGCAAGAGTATTGGCAAAGTTTGCTAAGACAGCTGAAGCTTTAGAAATCAAAGGCGGCGTAGTTGATGGCGTTTACTATGATCAGGCAGGAATTGCAAAGATTGCATCTATTCCATCAAGAGAAGTACTTCTCTCAAAATTACTTGGATCAATGCAGTCACCTATTACAAACTTCGCTCGTGTTATTAAGCAGATCGCTGAAAAAGACGAAGAAGTTGCGTAAAAATTAATTTATTAAACAAAAAAAGATTTATAATTAGGAGGATTTAACAATGACAACAGAAGAAATCATTGAAGTAATTAAAGGTTTAACAGTATTAGAATTAAATGACCTTGTAAAGGCATGTGAAGAAGAATTTGGTGTATCAGCAGCAGCAGGTGTTGTAGTTGCAGCAGCAGGTGCAGAAGGCGGAGCAGCTGAAGAAAAGACAGAATTCGATGTTGAATTAACAGAAGTTGGTGATCAGAAGGTTAAGGTTATCAAGGCAGTTAAGGATGCAACTGGTTTAGGACTTAAGGAAGCTAAGGAAGTAGTTGACGGAGCTCCTAAGGTAGTTAAAGAAGGTGTTTCTAAAGAAGAAGCTGAAGCACTTAAGAGCCAGTTAGAAGAAGTTGGAGCAGTTGTAACTCTTAAATAGTTATAATCTAATCAAATAAAAAGCAATTTAAGGGAATCGGAGAAATCCGGTTCCTTTATTTGACTAAATTCAGCCATGCATCTAACAAAAAGAAAGTACCCAAAATAACGCTAGCATTATTTTGGGTACTGTCTTTTTGTTAGATATTTGGGGAACCCAAATCAGTGAGATGAAGCGAAGCGCAATCGAACTGAATGGCTGAATTTTGAAAAGACTTGACAAGTATAACAAAAAATGGTAAAGTAAAATTTGCTATGCGTTGAAAAGGGCGTAGTGCGCCCAATTTAAGAGGAAACGGTTTACATAACAACCGAAAAACCTAATAATATTAAGTGGTAGCAATAAATTTATTAATTATATTAAGACAAGGAGAGTAACGTCGATGGAGAAGAACAGAATAACTCCTGTAAAAGCAGGAAAAGGTATTCGTATGAGCTATTCAAGATCAAAAGAAGTTCTTGAAATGCCAAATCTTATTGAAGTTCAAAGAGATTCATATGAATGGTTTCTTACTACAGGCTTAAGAGAAGTATTGGATGATATTTCTCCTATTGAGGATTATGCCCAGAATTTAAGTCTTGAATTTATTGACTTCAGATTATGTGAAGAAGATAAAAAATACACTATTGAAGAGTGTAAGGAAAGAGACGCAACATATGCGGCACCTATCAAAGTTAAGGTAAGACTTCATAACAAGGAAACAGGTGAATTTACAGAACACGATATTTTCATGGGTGATTTACCACTTATGACAGCTACAGGTACTTTTGTAATCAATGGTGCTGAGCGTGTTATCGTAAGCCAGTTGGTTCGTTCACCTGGTATATACTATGTTGTTGGACATGATAAGGTAGGTAAAGAATTATATACATCTCAGGTTATTCCAAACCGTGGTGCATGGTTAGAATATGAAACAGATTCTAACGATATTTTCTATGTTCGTGTTGATAGAACAAGAAAAGTACCTGTAACAGTTCTTATCAGAGCTTTAGGTATTGGAACAAACGCTGAAATTATTGACTTGTTTGGTGAAGAAGAAAAACTTCTTGCTACATTTGAAAAAGACCAGAGTGATGATTACGAAAGTGGTCTTTTGGAATTATACAAAAAGATTCGTCCTGGTGAACCACTTAGCGTTGACAGTGCTGAATCAATTATTACAGGTATGTTCTTTGATGCAAGAAGATATGATCTTGCAAGAGTAGGTAGATATAAATATAACAAGAAACTTGCATTTAAAAACAGAATTGTAGGACATGTTTTAGCAGAAGATGTTATTGACATGACAACAGGTGAAGTATTAGCAGAAGCAGGTACAAATGTATCAAAGGATCTTGCTGTTAAGATTCAGAATGCTGCTATTCCTTCAGTTATGATTCAGACTGAAACAAAAAATGAAAAAGTATTATCAAACATGGCAGTTGATATCAATGCCTATGTTGATTTTGATTGCAAGGAATTAGGCATTTTAGAAGATGTTTATTACCCTGTACTTGCTGAAATTTTAGCAGAAAATGAAACAGAAGAAGAGTTAAAGGATGCAATTAAGAGAAATGCACATGAATTGGTTCCAAAGCATGTAACAAAGGAAGATATTCTTGCATCAATTAACTATTTATTAAACATTGAATATGGTATTGGTACAGAAGATGACATTGACCACTTAGGAAACAGACGTATCCGTGCAGTTGGTGAATTACTTCAGAACCAGTACAGAATTGGTCTTTCAAGAATGGAAAGAGTCGTACGTGAAAGAATGACAACTCAGGATCTTGAAGGCGTTTCTCCACAGACATTAATAAATATAAAACCTGTAACTGCAGCTGTTAAGGAATTCTTCGGAAGTTCACAGTTGTCACAGTTTATGGATCAGAACAACCCACTTGGTGAGTTGACACATAAGAGACGTTTATCAGCGTTAGGACCTGGTGGTCTTTCAAGAGACCGTGCCGGATTCGAGGTTCGAGATGTTCACTACACACATTACGGTAGAATGTGTCCTGTAGAAACACCTGAAGGACCAAATATCGGTCTTATCAACTCATTTGCATCTTTCGCAAGATTAAATGAGTACGGATTTATTGAAGCTCCATATAGAGTAGTAGATAAGTCAGACCCTGAAAATCCACGTGTAACAGATGAAGTTGTATATATTACAGCTGATGAAGAAGATAATTACACAGTTGCACAGGCTAATGAACCATTAGATGAAAATGGATATTTTATAAATAAAAATGTATCAGGACGTTTTAGAGAAGAAACATCACAGTTTGATAAGAAGAGAATTGACCTTATGGACGTTTCTCCTAGAATGGTATTCTCTGTAGCTACATCAATGATTCCGTTCTTACAGAACGATGATGCTAACCGTGCCCTTATGGGATCAAACATGCAGCGTCAGGCAGTTCCACTTATGACTACAGAAGCTCCTGTTGTTGGTACAGGAATGGAAGGCAAAGCAGCTGTTGACTCAGGTGTATGTGTAGTTGCAAAACGTGCAGGTGTTGTTGAAAAGTCAACATCAAAAGAAATTGTAATCAGATATGATGACAATGGCGAAACAGAAAGTTACAAGTTAATTAAATTCGCAAGAAGTAATCAGAGCAACTGCTACAATCAGAGATCAATCGTGTTTAAGGGAGATCACGTTGAAGCAGGAGAAGTTATTGCAGACGGCGCATCAACATCAAATGGTGAAATCGCCCTTGGTAAGAACCCACTTATCGGTTTTATGACATGGGAAGGTTACAACTACGAGGATGCTGTACTTCTTAGTGAAAGATTAGTTCAGGATGATGTATATACATCAATCCACTTGGAAGAATACGAAACAGAAGCAAGAGATACAAAACTTGGACCTGAAGAAATCACAAATGATATTCCAGGTGTAGGTGATGAAGCAAGAAAAGATCTTGACGAAAGAGGTATCATTAGAATCGGTGCTGAGGTAAGAGCCGGAGATATCTTAGTAGGTAAAGTTACACCTAAGGGAGAAACAGAACTTACTCCTGAAGAAAGACTTTTAAGAGCTATCTTTGGTGAAAAGGCAAGAGAAGTTAGAGATACTTCACTTAAAGTACCACATGGTGAAGCAGGTATCGTTGTTGATGCTAAGGTATTCAAGAGAGAAAATGGTGACGAATTAGCACCTGGTGTAAATGAATCAGTTCGTATTTACATTGCACAGAAGAGAAAAATCTCAGTTGGTGATAAGATGGCCGGTCGTCATGGTAACAAGGGTGTAGTTTCAAGAGTATTACCTGTTGAAGATATGCCATTCTTACCAAATGGTAGACCACTTGATATCGTACTTAACCCATTGGGCGTACCTTCACGTATGAACATTGGACAGGTATTGGAAATTCATTTAAGTC
>URQO01000018.1 GCA_900550135.1 uncultured Eubacterium sp. | reverse complement strand
CTGCTCTCTTTTCAACAAACTTAATAGTTTTCTTAACACGTTCTTTTCCATAAAATGCAGGCTTCTGGAATCCCATGTGGTATAACATCCATACAAGTCCTCTTGAAATAACAAGAGATGTAAATAACTGAATGAAGATACCGATTGCTAATGTAGTAGCAAATCCCTTAACTGTACCTGAACCTCTCCATAAAAGAACTAATGCTGCTATAAGTGTTGTAATATTACCATCAACGATAGCTGATGTAGCTTTCTTAAAACCAATTCTGATTGCGCTCTTTACTGTCTTTCCGGCAGCAATTTCTTCTCTAATACGTGCATAAATAATAACATTAGCATCAACGGCCATACCAATATTAAGAATAATACCTGCAATACCGGGAAGTGTTAATGTTAAGTCAAAACCATTAAGGGCAAGTAACATTAACTCAACATATGAAAGTAATGCAAATCCGGCTGCAAGACCAGGAATTCTATAAACAAGTAATAAGAATAATATAATGATAATAAAACCGATTATACCGGCCTGAATACTCTTTGATAACGCATCATTACCTAACTGTGCACTCTGTACACTATGGCTTAACTCTTCCAACTGTAAGTCAAGAGAACCAATTTTGATGTTTGATGCAAGCTCTTTTGCCTCATCTAATGTGAAAGTTCCTGAGATTTCAGCCTTACCACCTGAAATTGGCTCATTAATTGTTGGATCACTTAAAATTTCATTATCATAAATAATGTATGATTTGCTTCTAACACTTGCTGAAGTCATTTCATAGAATTTTTCAGAACCTTTGTCGTTAAACTGAAGGTTAACCACGTTTTTGCTTGCTCCGTTTTTATCCTGCGCTGCCTGTCCTTCTGCATTTGATACAGCATCACCTGTAAGCCATACCTTGTAGTATGTTTTGTCAACCTTGATATAATCTTTATTCTTTAACTCTTTTTTTGTTGGTGTGTAACTAGTATCAGCTGCTGTACAGAAATAAAGAACACCAGGTTTTCCAAGTTCATTTAATACTGAGTCAGCATCATATGCGCCAGGAATTTCAACTGTGATTCTGTCATCACCTACTTTGTAAGCTGTTGCTTCTGTACTGAAGTTTGCATGAATTCTTTTCTCCAACTTTCCTCTTGTTGCTTCTAATGAATCTGCATCTAAGTTGTCTTTATCTTCTTTTGCAACCTGATATGTAATACTTACACCACCTTTAAGGTCAAGTCCCTGTGTGATGTATTTTGCCTGGCCACGATCCCCTATACCAAACATGATTACGTATCCAGCAAAAGCGATTAAAGCAAGGGATAGAATAAAAAATGCTATGCCCTTTTTCTTGTTCATTTTAATTTTCATCTTTTACCTCTTTCTTATTAGCGGTACCCGTTAATACCTACTATATTTTTTGGACTTTAGTCCATTATTTACTTTTATTACTGTTCATCTGCAAGTGCAGCCTTAATCATAATTGAGCACTCAACTCTCTTCTTCTGCATCTCACAACCAATATCGTATGCATCGTTTATTGTACCATGGAAGTTGTATGAATTTGCTGCACAACCGCCACTGCAATAAAATTTTGCAAAACAGTTTTTACATTTTTCTTTTGTATACACATTGCAATGGCTGAATGTATCTACGATATCATTTCTAACTATGCCATCGTCTACATTTCCCATAAGGAAATCTTCGTTTCCGACGAACTGATGACATGGATAAAAGTCACCCCAAGGTGTAACTGCCAAATATTCTGTGCCTGAGCCACATCCTGACAATCTCTTGTATACACATGGTCCTTGATTTAAATCAATTGCAAAATGGAAAAAGTTAAATCCATTTCCTTCTTTTTTGCGTTTTATGTATTCAAGAGCAAGCTTGTCGTACTCTTCCATAATCTGTGGAAGGTCCTCTTCCCTGATGGCATATGGATCTTCTTCAGGTCCAACAACAGGCTCTATAGACATCTGTTTAAATCCTAAATCAGCAAAATGTTTTACATCTTCTGAGAAATCCAAATTGTTTCTTGTAAATGTACCTCTTATGTAGTAATTGTTCTGATTTCTGCTTTCTGCAAGTTTCTGGAATTTTGGAACTATAAGGTCATAACTACCTTTTCCATTTCTAAATGGTCTCATGTTGTCATTGACTTCTTTTCGGCCATCAAGACTTATTACTACGTTTGACATTTCTTTGTTTAGAAATTCCATAATTTCGTCATTTAGTAAAACTCCGTTTGTTGTCAGGGTAAATCTGAACTTTTTGTTGTTTTCCTTTTCAAGAGAACGTCCGTAAACAACTAACTTTTTTACAACGTCCCAATTCATAAGTGGCTCGCCACCAAAGAAGTCAACTTCAAGATTAACTCTGTTGCCTGAATTTGCAACAAGGAAATCTAAAGCTTTCTTTCCAACTTCGTAGCTCATTAAAGCTCTTCTTCCATGATATTCACCCTCTTCAGCAAAACAGTATTTGCATGCTAAGTTACAATCATGGGCAATGTGTAAACACAAAGCTTTAACCACTGTCTGACGATTTTTCTGAAATTCTTCAACAAAAGGCTGATATATATCTTCTGTAAACAGCTGTCCATCTTCTTTTAACTGGTTTACTTCTTCTATAACTTCTTTTATCTCTGCAGGATCATACCTGTCCTTTAAAGAAGAAACAATAGAATCAGCATCCATTTTTTGAAACAATTCAATAACTTGGTAAGTTAAATCGTCAACAACATGTACTGCACCACTGTTAACATCTAACACAATGTTATATCCATTGCTTTTATACTGATGAATCACTGTAATATGTCCTCCCTTTTTAACGCACTATAACAGAGTCGAACAAATCGGCTCTGTTATATGTACTTAATAATTATTTAATTATTCGTTTTCACAAGTCTGGTTTCCAACTGTGCAAGATGTCTTACATGCTGACTGGCATGATGTCTGGCATTCTCCACATCCACCTTTTTTCATTGTGTCTTTTAATGTTTTTTGATTTAATGTTTTAATATGTTTCATGGTATTCCTCCAACTATTTTTTGCGTCTTATATTATATACGCATAATACTTTTGTTATTATAACACAACCATATATTTTTTCAAACTGTTTTTTACTGTTCTTTCACAATTTAAATTTTATTATTTTTCATAATATTTTCAGGTTGTATTTTTCCCTTTTTAGCTAATCATGCCTCCTATAACTGCAGGTATCACAGATGCCATCATACCACCGGTAATGCTTACACTTCCCTGACCTATTCCGTTTTTAAGACCAAAGGCTATCATAATTATAATAGCATAATACAGCATTCCGGCCACTGCTCCCCACAAAAATTTCTTAGTCCCCATAACTTTTCCCATTATAAATCCTCCGACAAAAGTAGATATTCCATAAATAGACAAAATCATAATATTGATTGTTCCACTACTTATGGACATTTTCAAAACTACAAAGGAAGCCAAAAGTAATAATATTATACTTATAATCATTTGTATTATTAAATCTTTAGCAAAAGCTCCAACTATTTTTTTCATATTCTTCCTCACAATTATTTCTATACAACTTTTATATTATTCTTTCATATATTTTATTACGGATATGTTATATATTTGTATAATCTTCGTATAATTTTCTTTCAATTATTGACTTTAATTATATGATTATGTAAAATTCAATAAATGATTAAAAATTTATTAAATAATTAAGGAGAACTATATGGAACCCAGTCACATAGTTATGCTATGTATTTTATTAATTTTATTATTATTCTCGGCGTTTTTTTCTTCAGCCGAAACAGCTCTTACTACCATCAACAAAGTTCGTTTAAGAATGCTTGTTGAAGACGGTGACAAAAGAGCCATTATTCTTGACAAAGTTTTAAACAATTCCCGAAAGATGCTTAGCACTATCTTAATTGGAAACAACATTGTAAATATTGCCGCATCTTCTCTTACAACAATTTTCATTCAAAGCATTTTTAATGTCAGTTGGATAGTAAGTATCGGCGTAGGTATTCTTACACTTATAATTATTATTTTTGGCGAAATCATGCCAAAAACAGTTGCTTCAATCCATGCTGAATCAATTGCTCTTTGCTACGGAAAATATGTAAGATTTTTTATGATAGTTCTTACTCCTGTTATTTTTATATTGAATGCATTTTCAAGTATTCTTTTAAAAATATTTAGAGTAAATGTCAATCTTAACTCTTCTTCCATTACTGAAGATGAACTTCGTACCATTGTGGGTGTTAGTCAGGAAGAAGGCATTATCGAAGAAGATGAGATGGATATGATAAACAATGTGTTCGATTTTGGTGACACATGTGCAAAAGATATTATGATTCCTAAAGTTGATATTACAATGATTCCTATTGACATTAGTTATAATCAATTGTTGGAAGTTATTAAAGAAGATAAATTTACAAGAATGCCTGTTTACAAAGATGACAGCGACAATGTTGTTGGTATTCTTAACATTAAAGACATGATGTTAAATGGTGTGAACAGAAACAATTTTGATATAAAGAAGCTGATGCGTGAGCCTTACTTTACTCACGAAAAAGAAGAGTTAAATGACCTACTTGTTGAAATGAGAAATAACGAGCCAGGTATGTGTATTGTGCTTGATGAATATGGTCAGACTGAAGGTCTTATTACACTTGAGGATATTGTAGAGGAAATCATTGGTGACATTCACGATGAGTTTGATGAAGCCGAAAAACAGGTTATCAGACAGGTTGGAGAAAATGAATATATTGTTGAGGGTTCAATTAATCTGGATGATTTTAATGACCAGCTTAACACCGAAATTGATTCAGAAGATTATGAATCCCTTGGTGGTCTGATTATTGAACAGCTTGACAGACTTCCAAACAAAGGCGACAGCGTTGAAATTGACAACTGCAGACTTACTGTTATCAAAATGGATGACAAACGTATTGACCTTGTAAAAGTTGTTGTAACGCCAAAGGAAAAGTCTGTAAATGATGATATTGAATCCAATGCTGATTCTAAGGAAGAATAATTACATGCTATGTTTTATCAGTCAGGTAGTTTAACCACTCTTTAATGGCAGTAAAAAGGGGCTGTAAAAAAGCCCCTTTTTTTATAAATATTAATTTCAAACTTTATTTTCAGCGCACATCTTAGGAATTTTTATAACTTTTCCCATAACTTGCCCTGCTGTTCTTCGCAGTATAAACAGCTATATAGAGCATTCTTTCTGTCAGTTAATACGAATACGTGATCAAGTTCCTGTTCAATTGAAGTAATACATCTTGGATTTTTACAATGAAGTACATTGACAATCTTTTCAGGTAATTTTACTTCACGTTTTTCTACTAATTTGCCATCTTTTATAATATCAATTGTAATGTTGTGATCAATAAAACCCAACACATCAAAATCAACTATATCATCCAAAGAGCCTTCAACTTTTATAATGTCTTTTGTACCCATCTTGCCACTTCTGGCATTTTTGATTATGGCAACCTGACAATCAAGCTCGTCCAAATTAAGATAATGATAAATAGCCATGGCACGTCCTGCCTGAATGTGATCTAATACAAAACCGTTATGAATTGAATCTATATTTAGCATCCTTCTACCTCCAACAATGTTAAGATTAACGCCATCCTTACATAAACGCCATATTGTGCCTGTTTAAAGTAAACTGCTCTTGGGTCTTTGTCTACTTCCACTGAAATTTCATTTACCCTTGGAAGTGGATGAAGCACAAGCATGTCTTCTTTTGCCATCTTCATTTTCTTTTTGTCCAGAATAAATCTGTCTTTTAATCTTATATAATCTTCTTCATTGAAGAATCTTTCTCGTTGTACTCTTGTCATATAAAGAATGTCAAGATTTCCAATAACATCTTCAAGTCTTGTCACTTCCTCATATTCTGCACCGGCAGATTGAATATTTTCAATTATATACTGTGGAACTTTTAATTCCGGTGGTGAAATAAGAATAAACTTTACATTGTCATATCTAAGTAAAGCATTGATAAGTGAATGAACTGTACGTCCAAACTTTAAATCTCCACAAAGACCAATTGTAATATTGTCAAGTCTTCCCTTTAATGATCTAATGGTAAGTAAATCAGTTAACGTCTGGGTTGGGTGCTGATGTCCACCGTCTCCTGCATTGATAACAGGTATTGATGAATTGTTGGCTGCTACTAATGCGGCACCTTCTTTTGGATGTCTCATTGCTGCTATATCAGCGTAACAGGAAATAATTCTGATAGTGTCTGCCACACTCTCGCCTTTTGATGCTGAGCTGGATGTTGCTTCTGAAAATCCAAGGACACTTCCTCCTAAATTAAGCATGGCTGCTTCAAAACTTAGTCTTGTTCTTGTACTTGGTTCATAAAATAAAGTAGCAAGTTTTTTACCTTTGCATGCTTCACTGTATTTTGTAGGATTTTTCTCAATGTCACTTGCCAAATCAAGCAGGTGTTCCAATTCGTCTACGGAAAAATCTAAAGGACTAATTAAATGTCTCATTTCACCCTCCAAAAGTATTTATTTTTTGCTAATAAGATGATACATTATAGACAATAATTATTCAAGAATAAAAAGATAATTTTTTGTAGTTTTTTAATATTTTTTAGATTATTAAGAGGTCAGAATATGAATGAGGAATTTGTGATTTTAGAAAATGCCTTAAACCATATAAAACAGACTTGTGACATAGTTCCAAGCATTGCTGTTGTTCTTGGTTCAGGTTTAAAAGATTTTGTTAATGAAATAAACATAAAACACGTTATAGGATATGAACAATTGGATAATTTTCCTACATGTACCAATCCTGCACATAAAGGTGAGTTTATTATAGGATATTTAAATGATGTTCCTTTGATTGTTATGAATGGAAGAGTTCATTATTATGAAGGATATTCCATGAGCCAGGTTGTAAGACCTATAAGACTTATGCGAATGCTTGGTGCCCAAACATTGATTTTGTCAAATGCTGTTGGTTCTATATCTTCTCACATCGATGTGGGGGATTTTATGGCTATAAAAGACCATATTTCAACTTTTGTTCCATCACCTCTTATTGGAGCCAATATAGACCAACTAGGCACACGTTTTCCGGACATGAGCCATGTATACGACCCAAATTTATGCAATTTAATAAAAGAATGCGGCAAAACACTTAATCTTTCCGTAAAAGAAGGTGTTTTACTTCAAACTACAGGTCCAAATTATGAAACTCCAGCCGAAATATCTTTTTACAGCAGATTAGGTGCAGATGTAGTTGGAATGAGTACTGTTACAGAAGCAATTGCTGCTGTACATTGTGGATTTAAGGTATGCGGAATCAGCCTTATAACAAACAAAGCCGCCGGCATAAGTGATATTCCACTATCTGACGACGACGTTAAATCTATTGCAGGTAAATGTGCAAATAATTTTAATAACCTGCTGTGTCTTGTTATAAAAAATATTAAAAATGAGTAAGGCTGTAAGCCGGGTTATGTCGTGGACGATCATCTATCTAGACCAGATGTTGCCACCTGGTTCAAGCAACCTACCCGAAAGCTGGTGGGCCACCTACGCTTTCTGCTCGGTCTTGCTTCGGATGGGGTTTACACTGACCCTTAATGTTACCATCAAGGCGGTAGTCTCTTACACTGCCATTTCACCCTTACCATATTGGCGGTTTAATTTCTGTTGCACTTTCCTGGGAGTCGCCTCCACCGGCCGTTAGCCGGCATCCTGCCCTGTGAAGCCCGGACTTTCCTCTCCTGCGTCCTTTCGGCAATAGCAGCAGCGATCGTCTGCCTTACTCACGGTTAACCATTCTAACATAAGTTTTATATTTTGACAAAACAAAATTAATATTCTGTTATTTTAAATTAAGTTATTTTATTAAACTTTATATTTGACAACTGAATTTTAAATAATTTTATCAACTGCTTTCAATATTTTATACCGGAAAAACACTTCCTCCTACAAACTCACTTAAAATTGAATTTTTAGGAATATTTTCCTTTGGCAATGGTAAAACATAATCTAAAATCTTTAAAAGTCTTTTTGCTTCAAGATATTCTTCTGATTCTTCTTTTACTCCAAACAATGCAGGTTCTGCAAATACTTTAAGTACTGACAGTTCATATACCATAGCCGAGTTAAACACGGCATCTGCCAAATCCTGATATGGGAAAATGTATTTTTCTTCTCCCTTTCGTACCATATTCCACATTTCAATTGTTTTTGTTGCAGAAAATCCTCTTGTTCTTGCATCCCTTACAATACGTCTTAAAAGCCTTAAATCAGAGGTCGATACCCTGTTATGTTCATCAACGTTTAATGTAGTAAGAGCGCTTACACATATACGGTATTTGTTTTCATCTGATAAACTGTAAGACAACTTGTCATTTAAACAATGTATGCCCTCAATAACCAATACTTCATGTTCTTTTAATTTAAGTTTTTTACCGTTAAATTCTCTTTTCCCTGTTAAGAAATTAAACTCCGGCAACTCCACTTCTTTTCCATTTAGCAAATCTGTAATCTGATTGTTAAACAATTCTATGTCAACTGTTTCCAAAGCCTCAAAGTCAAGATTGCCGTTTTCGTCCTTTACACTTTCTTCCCTGTTTACAAAGTAGTTGTCAGTTGATATTGCATGAGTATTTACACCCTGAGCCATCAGTTGAATGGAAAGTCTGTGGGCAAATGATGTTTTTCCTGAGCAGGATGGTCCTGCAATCATTACAACTTTTGTGTTTTCTCTTGATACAATGTCGCTTGCTATGTCAGCTATTTTCTTTTCCTGTAGTGCTTCCTGAACCAACATAATATCATTTATGGAACCGTTAACAATTTTGTCATTTACCTGTCCTATTGTTGAAACGCCAAGCATTTTCGCCCAGCTTCCCGATTCTTTTAAAGTATTTGAAACTTTTATCTGTGGTACAAATTCTGGTATTGTTTTTGCTGAATCTTTTACCGGCATTTGAAGTACGAATCCTTCATCATATGGGATTAATTTATAATATTTAAGTATCCCTGTAGAATATGCCATATATCCGTAAAAATAATCCTCAAAGCCTTCCATTTTGTAAATCTTTACAGTTGAAGCTCTTCTGTACTTAAAAAGATTTACTTTATCCTTCATTCTGTATCTTTTAAATCTACTTATGGCTCTTGATGTAGACATTACTTCTTTTGTAATCAAAATATCTCTTTTAACCAGAGAATCCATTTCATTTTTTAACTTTTCAAGAAACTTACTGTCAATTTTTATTCCACCATTTACTTTACAATAATATCCTTTACTTACAGAATAAAGTATTGATAAGTCCTCAAAATTGCTGTGGTCTGCCATTTTGTAAAACGCTTTAATCAGCATAAACACAACACTTCTTCTATAGCAGTCCATTCCTATCTGATTTGCAGTTGTTATAAAAGAGATTTTGCAATTGTCAGTTATTACTTTTGAAAGTTCGCACAATTTATTGTTGCACACTGCAAGTATAATGTCATTTTCATAATACTTTGAGAAGTCCTTTGCTATTTCATATAAAGTTGTTCCGTCCTCATATTGATATACAACATTTGATATTTCTACATCAATCATAATATTCTCTGCCTTCCATGTTTAACTTTAATTTTGCCTTTATTTTATCTATATGCACACTGTCATTTTCTTCCATGTTTCTTAAAATATTTTCAAATTTGTTTTTTTCTTTTTTAAGATATTCCTTTAAAGTTTTGTCTTTATGTTCAAGAAGATATTTTCCATATACAAGTTGTGCCTCGCTATAATCTTCTTTTTTTCCATCTTTTACGGCTTTTATAATTGTATAATATTTTCCTGCATCCATAAGGAATTTTTCTTTTACAATGTTCCAGTTGTTTTCAAGGAGATATTTTCTAACCAAATCCACTCTTTTGTGTGGAGACAATACCAGTTCATTAATGCCTGATATATTTTCTCCATTTTTTAAAATGTTTACAATCAAATCTCCACCCATACCGGCAATAACAACTGTATCAGCCATATTATCTTTCATCTTTTCCATGCCGTCTGACAATATAGTCTCAATACAATGTGCCAATCCTCTCTGGCTAATATTTTTATTGGCAATCTTAAGGGGACCTTCATTAATATCCATTGCATATACTTTTTTTGCAATGTGGTTTTCCACCAGATAAATAGGCACGTATCCATGGTCTGTGCCTATGTCCGCTACTATACTGTTTTCTGTAACCATGGTGGCTACTTCTTTTAATCTGTTTGATAACATAGCAATCCTATCCTAAAGTAATGTGTATTTTCTGTAACTTATTCTGCTCTTTGATAATGCTCTGTAACTGAGAAATATCAGATGCATTTGCTGCCTGATAGTCAAGACTTTCTTTTTTAATCTTCATTACAGCATCATTTATGGCCTTTTCCTGCTCATCCATAGTCAGATTTGCACGAATTGGTGAAACAAACAACTGAGCCACTTTTTTGTGTTCTTCTTCATCTTCAAAATGATTCATAATCTGTGCAGGGTTACCCTGTCCTGACTCCATCTGTTCCCAGAAAAGACTTGCCACCTTGTTATAAAAGGGGTCAACAAAGTCTTCCGGTGATATAACCTGCGCCACTTTCATAAACCACTTTGTTTTGTCCAGTAAATATGCAAGTAAAATACGCTGTGCACTAACTGAAGCCTCTTCTTTTTTCACCTTTGTTGAAACTTTTGGGGCATCTACTGTTTTGTCTTCTTTTCCAACGTAGGTTAAGCCGGTCTTCTTTACCAGCTTGCTTAATCCCTCTCTTGGTATATTAAAGATTTTGCAAACTGATTCTAAGTAATTGTCTCTTTCTATTTCATCCTTAAAATCAAGCAACATTTCTGCTACTTTTTTGTGAAATGCTGTCTTTTCCTGCGGATCTTCTAAATTATAATTCTGCTGTTCAACCTGCACCTGAAAAATAAAATAATTTGTGGCATTTTTTATTCTATTTTCGTATTCTTCTTTTCCAAGTGCCTTAATAAACTCATCAGGGTCTTTGTAAGGTTTCATATTTAATACTTTTATACTAAGGCCTGCATCCTTTAAGTAAGGTATTGCCCTAAGCGCTGCCTTAACACCTGCTCCGTCACTGTCAAAAGTTAATACAACCTCTTTTACATATCGTTTTATAAGGGTCGCATGTCTTGAAGTAAATGCTGTACCAAGTGCTGCCACGGCATTGTTAAATCCTGCCTGATGAAGGCTGATTACATCCATGTATCCTTCACAAATCAGCATATAATCCTTTCTGGAACTTCTTGCAATATTTAGTCCATAAAGGTTTCTGCTTTTATCAAAAACTTTGGTTTCCGGTGAGTTTAAATACTTTGGCTTTCCATCCCCCATCACTCGTCCACCAAAGGCAATAACCCTGTTATTTGCATCCATTATTGGGAACATAACTCTGTTCCAAAACTTATCTGTTACCCCTCTTTTTTCATCATAGGTAAACAGTCCGGTCTCTCTTAACTCCTCATCCTTATAACCTTTACTTTTTAAATATCCATACAGATTGTTGCTGTATTTGTCAGAATATCCAAGACCAAATCTTACAATAGTTTCATCTGACAACTGTCTTCCTGTCAGATAATTGTATGCAACTGTACCACGTTTTGATTTTAAAAGATAATGATAATACTTTGCAGCTTCTGTGTTTATTTCAATAATTTTCGTTTTTAAATCTTTTTCTCTTCTTTGCTCCTTTGAATATTCCATCTTTGGAAGTTCAATGCCTGCTCTGTTTGCCAAAACTTCCATTGCCTCAATAAATGTGTAATTTTCATATTTCATAAGAAAGGAAATAACATTTCCGCCTTCGCCACAACCAAAGCAATAATACATCTGCTTGTGTGGAGAAACTGAAAAAGATGGTGATTTTTCATTATGAAATGGGCAAAGTCCAAAATAAGAACTACCTTTTTTCTGCAACTTAACGTAGTCTCCAATCACATCTACAATGTCATTTTCTGTTCTAACCTGTTCAATTATATCTTCTGAATAAAACACTTCTGCCTCCGCTCATCTGTTTACATGTTCCACGAACTTGGAACAAATATTTTTTGGAATGTAGCAACTGAATATTGGTCACTCATTCCTGCTATATAATCGCATACAACCTGTTCTTCATCTTCACCACACTGATTTATAAGATATTTAAACTCATGTGGCAACTTGTCTGTATGCTTTAAGTAATAATCAAATAATAATTCAAGCATTTCGTTTGCTTTTACTTCTTCTTTTTTTGCCTCTGAATTGGTGTATACATTTTCAAACATATACTGTCTAAGACCAAGCATTGCCTTTTCTATTTCTTCTGACATAACAATCTCAGGCTTATTTATACTGTTTTTTACAATGTCATGTACCAGTGTATCAAGCCTCTTTTTTGTACTATCTCCCAATATGTCAGTATATATCTTTGGTATGTCTTTTTCACAAATAATCTTTCCTCTAATAGCATCATCAATATCATGATTAATATAAGCAATCTTATCTGAAAGTCTTACAACACAGCCCTCCAAAGTACATGGATGTCCTGATGTACGATGATTTAAAATGCCATCTCTTACTTCTTTTGTAAGATTAAGTCCCTTACCATCATTTTCCAACACTTCCACAACTCTGATACTTTGCTTTGAATGTACAAAACCTTTGCTGCACACTCTGTTTAAAGTGCGCTCTCCTGCATGGCCAAATGGTGTATGTCCCAAATCATGTCCAAGAGCAATGGCTTCTGTTAAATCTTCGTTTAAGTCAAGAGACTTGGATATTGTTCTTGCAATCTGTGACACTTCAAGGGTATGAGTCAGTCTGGTTCTGTAATGGTCTCCCATAGGTGCCAAAAAAACCTGTGTCTTGTGCTTTAATCTTCTAAATGCTTTACAGTGAATAATTCTGTCTCTGTCTCTTTGAAAAACAGTTCGCAAATCACATTGTGTTTCTTCTCTGTCTCTTCCCATACTCATGCAACTTTTTGTTGCATATGGGCTTAACATTTTCATTTCAATTTGTTCATTTTTCTCTCTGATATTCATATTACATACCTCCGAAAAATGCGTTTTCTCCACATATAGCCACTGTCTTAAACCTCTATAGAATATAGTATACAATAAATCCATTGTTTATGAAAGAGTGACACATTACAATTAATTTATTTTTTCCAAAACTATTTCAAAAAAAGTGTTGACATACTCCCACTCCTATGATAATATACTTCTTGCGTTTAGACGTATGCGGAAGTGTCGGAACTGGCAGACGAGCAAGACTAAGGATCTTGTGATCAATGCGATCGTGTGGGTTCAAGTCCCATCTTCCGCATTATTTTTTTTTGCAACTGTGGCGGAATTGGCATACGCGCATGATTCAGGTTCATGTCCATGTATTTGGGTGTGGGTTCAAGTCCCATCAGTTGCATACAAAAAAGAGATGATACACTTTTGTGTATCATCTTTTTTAATTCAGCAACAAACTTTAAATATTCCATTACTATCATATCCTGATATAATGTTCATTGTAGTTGACTTTCCTGCACCGTTTGGTCCTAAAAATCCGTATACTCCTCCTTTTTCAATATTTAAATTCAAGTTATCAACGGCTAAAGTCTCACCGTATTTTTTAACTAAATCATGAATTTCTATAACACTCATAAGCGTACCTCCTACAATTAGTTGTAGACTCTCTCTACAAAGGATATAGGAATTGTAATGTTTTTTTGTGTAAATAATGGGGTAATTTTGTGATATGTTTTTGTGTATCTTGTGTTTTGAATGTGAAAAACATAGAATGTCGCTTGCGACATTCTACGCACCGAGTGCGTGTTGCAATGCAACTATTTTCTTCTCGCACGAGTGTGCATCCCTAGTGGAACGTTTTTAATGTAATAAAAAATTCTGAAAGAATTTCTTATTACATTAAAAGAGCCGGACCATCTTCCGATATCCGACTCTTTGTATAAGTATTAAAAATTATGCTAACTTTTCTTTAGCTACGTCTACTAATTTTGCAAATCCTTCTGCATCGTTAACAGCCATTTCAGCTAACATCTTTCTATTCATTTCAACTCCTGCTAACTTAAGTCCGTACATGAACTTGCTGTATGAAAGACCATTGATTCTTGCTGCAGCATTGATTCTTGCAATCCATAACTGTCTGAACTGTCTCTTTCTCTGCTTTCTGCCTGCATATGAGCTTGTTAATGCTCTCATAACAGACTGCTTAGCTACTCTGTACTGTTTTGATCTAGCTCCTCTATAACCTTTAGCTAACTTTAATACTCTATTATGTTTTTTCTTAGCGTTCATTCCGCCTTTAATTCTTGCCATTTCTTCTTCCTCCTACTTCAGATTATAAATAAGGTAAAATCTTCTTCATATTCTTTACATTTGTAGCATCAGCTGTTGTTGCTTTTCTAAGATTTCTCTTTCTTTTAGCTGTCTTCTTTGTTAAGATATGTGATTTGTAAGCTTTATTTCTTTTAAGCTTTCCTGTTCCTGTCTTTTTAAAACGTTTTGCAGCTGCTCTGTTTGTCTTAATTTTTGGCATGATTAATTCCTCCTTAAATATGTTAAAAGCTTAACGCTTTTTTTCTAAAAACATTGTCATGTTTCTGCCTTCAAGTTTTGGTTTCTTGCTAACCTGAGCAATATCCTCAAGCATCTGTGCGAAGTCATCCAAAACATGTGCACTACTACCAATATGAGCCATTTCTCTTCCTCTGAAACGAAGAGTAACTTTGACTTTATCACCTTTAGTAATAAATTTTCTTGCGTTGTTTGCCTTAGTCTTTAAATCATTCATTTCAACGTTTGGTGAAAGTCTGATTTCCTTTGTTTCAACAACGTGCTGTTTTTTCTTTGCCTCTTTTTCTCTCTTCTGCTGTTCGTATCTGAACTTTCCATAGTCCATAATCTTACAAACAGGAGGCTTTGCTTTTGGAGCAATTTTAATTAAGTCAAGTTCTGCTTCATCTGCCAACTTCTGAGCATCTCTTGAAGACATAACTCCTAACTGTTCTCCATCTGTTCCAATTACACGAACTTCTCTGTCTCTAATCTGTCCGTTGATCATTAACTCGCTAATAGTATTGCACCTCCATTAATACTTCTCCATCTTTTTATGCAATAAAAAAGTGGATAATCTAAACAGACTATCCACAATAAATCATCTAAACTAATGTCAGAAAAATATCAACCTCGAATCGCCACCTGCGTCTGGGTGAGAGTGGACACTCTGCTTTCTTTTTTCAACAGACAATACTATACCACTACATCCACACTATGTCAATATTTTTCTTTAATTATTTTTTTAGCAGCTAGCAGTTACAGGTAAAACTACCACATTCAGTCTGGCTTTGGTGTGTTGCTCCATTGCCGTCAATTGTAATTTCATCTGCATGACATCTGCAATTGTCATTAAAAGTACATCTTACTGCATCGCATCTTACATTCTTTTTCTTATCAGGCACACAGTCACAATGTTCATATTTTGCTGTTGCGCTGTCCTTTACTTCTCTAAAATCTTCACAGTAAGTTGCGTCCACAATTGTTGCATCTGTTCCACCTACCTGGATTCCATCCTTGCAACACTTTGAACTTTTGTTATAATAACAATTTTTAACACTACAATTTAAAACAGTCATAAAAACCTCCATAAAAATCATTTCGATATACCGATATTAGATATTATGGAGATTTTTATTTTTTTTATACTATAAAATTTGTTTCAACTGTATTTAACATTTCAATTTTCGTTTCAATCATTCATTAGTTTAATTTTTCTAATTTATCTGATTTAACAAATTTACTTCTGTTCTTCTTTTTTGATTTCTTTTCTTATTTCCTTTGTATCAATTTCCTTGCAAATCTGATTAATGAAATCATCAAGAGGTTTTACACCTTCGTCCCCTGCAAATCTGCTTCTTACTGAAACTGTTCCATCCTCTTCTTCCTGCTGTCCAACAACAAGCATGTATGGAAGTTTGTCAAGACGAGCTTCTCTAATCTTGTAACCAATCTTTTCTGAACGTGAATCAACTGTTACATCTACATGTCTTTCCTTTAATGCTTTTGCAACCGACTGAGCATAGTCTTCGTATTTTTCAGAAATAGGAAGAACTCTTACCTGTTCAGGACACAACCAAGTTGGAAATTTTCCTGCATATTTTTCAATAAGCCATGCTAAAGTTCTTTCATAACATCCCATTGATGTTCTGTGGATAATGTATGGTCTAACTTTTTCACCATTTTGATCAACATAGTACATATCAAACTGTTCTGCCAATAAAGCATCCCACTGAATTGTAATCATTGTATCTTCTTTTCCATATACATTCTTTGCGTTAATGTCTACCTTTGGTCCGTAGAAAGCAGCTTCTCCTACGTCTTCTGTGTAGTTTATACCAAGTTCGTCTAAGATATTTCTAATATCCTGTTCTGTTTCATTCCAAACATCTGCATCACCAATATATTTTTCTTTGTTTTCAGGGTCCCATTTTGAAAGATGATATGTTACATCTTCCTCAACACCCAATATTTCCAAACAATATTTTGCAAGTGCAAGACATCCCTTAAACTCTTCTACCATCTGGTCAGGACGTACAATCAAATGTCCTTCTGAAATTGTAAACTGACGTACACGTGTTAATCCGTGCATTTCTCCTGAATCTTCATTTCTAAATAATGTAGATGTTTCACTGTATCTACATGGCAAATCTCTATATGATTTCTGACTTGCTTTATATACATAATACTGGAATGGACATGTCATAGGACGAAGAGCAAGAACTTCTTTGTCATTTTCCTTATCTCCTAACACAAACATTCCATCTGTATAATGATCCCAATGTCCTGAAATCTTGTATAAGTCTGACTTAGCCATAAGTGGAGTCTTTGTTCTCATATAGCCCCATTCATTATCCTCTAAGTCTTCAATCCATCTTTGCATTTTCTGAATTATCTTTGTGCCCTTTGGAAGCAACAAAGGTAATCCCTGACCAATAACATCAACTGTTGTAAATAACTCCATTTCACGACCAAGCTTGTTGTGATCTCTGTTCTTCTGGTCTTCTAACATTTCAAGATATTCATTTAAAGCATCTTTGTTGTCAAATGCTGTTCCATAAATTCTCTGAAGTCTTGCATTGTCTGAATCACCTCTCCAATATGCCATTGATGATGATGTAAGCTTAAATGCCTTAATTGGCTTTGTGCTCATAAGATGTGGTCCTGCACAAAGGTCTACAAATTCACCCTGACTATAAAATGAAATTGTTGAATCTTCAGGTAAATCCTTAATTAATTCTACCTTATATGGTTCATTTCTATCTTCCATATATTTGATTGCATCTTCTCTTGGAAGTGTAAATCTTTCAAGTCTTGCTCCTGACTTGATGATTTTCTTCATTTCTTTTTCGATATTATCTAAATCTTCTCTTGAAAATGGTTCACTGTCAAAATCATAATAAAAACCATCATCAATTGAAGGTCCTATTGCCAACTTTGCTTCAGGGAACAAATTCTTAACAGCCTCTGCTAATACATGAGACGCTGTGTGTCTATAAGCAGCCTTTCCTGCTTCATCTTTAAAAGTTAAAATATTTAATGTACAGTCCTTGTCAATGGTTGTTCTTAAGTCAACAACTTCTCCGTCAACCTCACCTGCACATGCTGCTCTTCCTAATCCTCCAGCAATGTCAAATGCTATGTCATTTACTGTCATTGCTTCTGAATACTCTTTTACTGATCCGTCTTTTAATGTAATCTTCATCCTTTTTACTTATGGCCTTGCCATATTTCTCCTTTCTGTTTTGACGTAAAACATAAACAATCTTTCCAAAAAGAAAAGCCCCTGTTTATGTTTCCATAAACAGGGACGTAATATACGCGGTTCCACCCTGATTGCTTTCAAAACAAAAGCCTCTCATTTAGACTATAACGGAGTCACCGGGCTTGATTAGAGCCACTCAGAGGTAGTCTTCAATTATCTTTCTGTAAGATGCTTCCAGCCTTGGCATCTCTCTCTGTAACCCTCCGGATAACCTACTTTCCTCGTCAACGTTTTATTTGTTCTAACAAGGTTAATTATATAACATAAATTTTCATTGTCAACAAACATTTTTTAACTTTTTACATAATAAATTATTTTTTTGAAAACCTATTATACAATATATATTTAAAAGATAAGATAATATAATTATAACAAAGAGTTTCGCTCCGGCAAGCTTTCCTATGAAAACTCACCGGAGCGACATATATAAAAATACCCTTTATATATTTTAAGTACTCCCACCGTTATTAATTTCTGAAGAATTCCTGAGTAATATATGTATCACTATATACAAATCCGTCTTCTTCATATGTTACCACATTTGTTCCAATTCCTACATACTCATAATTTGGATTTAGTATATTTTCTCTATGTCCTCTTGAGTTGTATAAATTCTTGTATGATAACTTTGCAACTCCTATAGTATTGTCAATGGTATCTTCATAAAGTGAAATATTTTCTGCTACATAACCATTTAATCTGAAACCATACTGTGTAAAAATTGTACTAAATGATTTACCGTTTGTTCTGATATGTGAAAATGATTTTTCAATCTCTGCAGTTCTTGTATCAGCTGCTTTGTTTAATGTTTCACTTACCTTTAGTGGTCGGGATTTTGCTTTAACTCTGTCAACGTTCATCATTCCAACCATTGTATATACATTATACTGCTCATATATCATTTTGTCATCATTATAATCTGTAACCGTAACATTACATGTATAATTCTTTCCGCCTGCAGTTGCTATAACCTTACATGTTCCCTTATTTACTGCTAAAATTTTACCTTTTTTGTCAACTTTTGCCTGTGCCTGATATACGTTTCCAATAATTGGTAATACAAAAGTAAATGAAAGCACTATCATTAAAGTAACAATGGTTTTCTTTAAGACGTTCTTAAAACCATACATAAGCGTCACCTCTTTTTTCTAATTGAACACTCCACTATTTAATTTTCAAATAGAAACATCTTTGATTGATACCTACTATGCATGTTTAACTTCGAATCTTAAACTGTGACCATTTAAAATATAAAATCGAAATCGTCTCCTACACGTACTCTTTAATCTTTGAGACAACTCATAATTTATATCTAATACAATAAATTTTATTGTATAAAAAATTAGTCCATACGTTCTTCTCTTTATGGACTAATTTTATCATAATTTCTTATTATTGTAAACAAATCGAAATCGTTTTTTATTCAGTTTTTTATTGTTTTTTATTACTTTTTATTTGTAAGTTATATCATTTTTATTATTGCGGAAACTTGTTTTTTTGACGAATAATGTTAAATATATTTTCTATTTTTTATAAAGTTCTTGTGTCCAATAAGACTGTACCATTCTCTCTCCAAAATCCCCTATAAAATCTCCTGCATCCAAATATCCAATACCAATGCATTGGAAGTTTTTATCAAGCATATTCCGTCTGTGCAATTTTGATTTATACCAGTACTTATATGCATCTTTTACAAAATCTCCCACATATTCCGGCTTATCGGCTGTATATCCAACATTTTCTCCTACATAGATACCTTTTTTAAATCCAACTTCATCATAAACTGTATCGTATGATTTGCCATTTGGTCTTGTATGAGACAACTTATCCGGCGACTTCTGAGCTACTTCTTTTACTCTTATATCAGCAATTTCGTTTAACTTGTCAAGCACCTTTAAAGGTCTTGATTTAACCTTGATTCTGTCATCGTTTATAAATTGAACAAGAGTATAAATAATCTGCTGTTTCTCTATTTTTTTCTTGTCTGCTAAATTTGTAACATTTACGCTACATGATGTTTTTGTTTTTCCAACTGTTGCAAAAATCTTACATGTTCTTTTTTTCTTTGCAGTGACAAGTCCTGTATTATTAACTGTGGCAATTTTTTTGTTACTGGATTTCCATGTTACCTTTTTCTTTGTGTTAAATACTTTTAGTTTGAATGTATTTGCTTTAGTTGAATATTTTAAAGTTGCATCACTATTGTACTCAATTCTTTTCAAATCAAGTTTCAGATTAACCATATCCTGAGATATCTTTTTAAAGTCACTTGCCTGTTCGTTTGGATTCCTTTTTACCCTAACTTTGCACACATACTTTTTCTTTTTTATCTGTGCGTACACTTTGCATTTTCCTACTCCTACGCCTTTAACTTTTCCATTCTTTACAGTTGCAATCTTCTTGTTGGATGTCTTCCATTTTACTTTTCCATTTGGATGCATCATTTTAATTTTAAAGGTATGTCCTTTAAGAATGTTAATTGAACTGTAATTAAGATATGGATTGTACACAAACTTTGCCTGTGCCTTGTTGTTTTCAGCTATAGGGAAAGCTGCAATCATAGTGGCTATAACAAGTGCAATTATTGTTTTCTTAATAAACTTCATAGTGTGTCCTCCTTTGCATATGTACCCTATATTAGTTCCCGTGTGACTGTAAGTTTTTTCTTATGTTTTCTATTTCTTTGCTACCATATTGATTATGAGCAGTTGTTTTGCTCTCTATTTTTTGATTTTATATGAAAATGTTACTTTTGCATTTTCATATACAAAATTCTGTGCTTTATCAAGTAATACGAGTTCTTCCATTTCATCTTTTGTATACAGTTTCTTCATTTCTTCTACTGTATCAACACCTGCATCATCCATTGAATTCTCATATTCTGCTTCAATTTCTTCCTTTGAAGCTTTAAATCCTTCCTGCTTTACAATATGCCACATCAAAAGCATGGATTTTAACTCTGTATTATAGTTTTCCTGTGTTACCTCATCTGTAAGTCCGTAACGGATTTTATATTCATTAACTGAAAGTCCTTCCTGCTTTGCAGATGCAGCTACTGAACCATCCATTTCATCTACAATCTGCTGATAATATTCTGAAGGAACAGACTTCAATGTGACTTTTTCTAAAGCTTTGTTCCAAAGTTCGACTTTTACATTTTCTTCTATAAGGTATTCTTTTTGCCACTGATAATATTCTTTTTTATTAGACAAGCCTAAGGCTTCGTAGTAATTGTCTTTTACCCACTGATCTGTGATTTTATCTCTATGCTTTTCAGAAACAGCTTCTACACTTAATTTGTATGTTATTTTTTTGCCGGTATAGTCAAGTTTTTTTCTTGACAATTCGTTGGCTTCTTTTCCGTCTGTAACCTTTACAGTAACTTTATCGCCTTTTTTTACACCAATAAGTTTGTCTGAAAACAATTTATATATACCACTATCATAAGAACCTAAATCAATTGACTGCTCTTTTTCTGACAAATCTTCAATCTTTTTGTTGTTAATATAGGCTGTATATGAGAATGAAATTTCATCTCCGGACTTTGATGCTCTGTTTACATCTTCTGTATAATCAGTATCTTCGTTGATGCTTTCATCCCATTCTTTTTGCGTAAGATCATAAGTAAGTCCTTTTATATTTCCAACTGTAATATAATCGTCTGTGTTAAAGCCTAACTTGTCATTAATATCTGTCTTTGGTTTGATAAAGTTTTGCCAAATAATAACACCTGCAAATGCTATCAATATAACTGCTATAATGGCAGGTACAACAAATCTTCCTTTGGACTTTTGATTTGTGTCCTCTACGCTATCAGATGAAGACTTTTCTTCTTTTATCTTTGTTTCTTTCTTATCTTCCTTAGTATTTGTTTTTTTATTCTCTTTTTCTTTATTTTCTTCCTGAACCAATGTTTCCTTTTCAACATTTTCCTGGGCTATTGTCTCTTTATTGTCCTTCTCCAACTGTCTGTCTCCTTTTCTTTTTTCATTTTTCATATAACCTTCTATTAATAATATTTTTTTCTTCTTTCAAAAAATAATTTTCAATATAACAAAAGGGAATCCTTTTCTCAAAGATTCCCTTTTATTCTACCATAATATACACAAATATTATAGCGATTTTTATGTTTTTATAAAAAAACTCTAACTAATTTCTTGTTAATTTAGTTGTTATATTAAACTTCTGTTGTGTAGTTTGGAGCTTCTTTTGTAATATGAATATCATGTGGATGACTTTCCTTTAAAGATGCTGCTGAAATTTTTACAAATTTGCCTGTTTCTTTAAGAGTCTCAACATCCTTTGCGCCACAATATCCCATACCTGAACGTAAACCACCCATAAGCTGGAATACTGTATCTTCAATACTTCCTTTGTATGCAACACGTCCTTCAACACCTTCTGGAACAAGTTTCTTTGCATTTGACTGGAAATATCTGTCCTTGCTACCATTTTCCATAGCAGCAATACTTCCCATACCTCTGTATACTTTGTATTTCCTTCCCTGGAATAATTCAAATTCACCTGGTGCTTCATCACAACCTGCAAACATTGAACCCATCATACATACGCTACCACCTGCAGCAATTGCCTTAACAATGTCACCTGAGAATTTAATACCACCATCAGCGATAATTGGAACACCATATTCTTTTGCAACAGCATAACAATCCATTATAGCTGTAACCTGTGGTACACCAATACCTGCAACTACACGTGTTGTACAAATAGAACCAGGTCCAATACCAACCTTAACTGCGTCTGCTCCTGCTTCAATAAGATCTCTTGTAGCTTCACCTGTTGCAACATTTCCTGCAATAACCTGTAAATCAGGATATTCAGCCTTTATCATCTTTAATGTCTTAAAGATGTTTGCTGAATGACCATGAGCTGAGTCAATAACAATAACGTCAACTTTTGCATCAACCAATGCTTTTACTCTATCCATAACATTTGCTGTAATACCAACAGCCGCACCACAAAGTAATCTACCCTGTGCATCCTTTGCTGATAAAGGATATTTAATCTGCTTTTCAATATCTTTAATAGTAATTAAACCTACCAAATTGAAATCATCATCAACGATTGGCAACTTTTCTTTTCTTGATTTTGCAAGAATTGCTTTTGCTTCTTCTAATGTAACACCTGCTTTTGCTGTTATAAGACCTTCAGATGTCATAGAATCTTTGATAAGTTTTGTTTCATCTGTTTCGAATTTAAGATCACGGTTTGTGATAATTCCTACTAACTTTTTGCCTACAACAATAGGAACACCTGAAATTCTAAATTTTGCCATCAAATCATTGGCATCTTTTATTGTATGTTCCGGAGATAAATAAAATGGATCAGTGATGACACCATTTTCAGAACGTTTAACCTTGTCAACCTCTTCTGCCTGCTGTTCAATTGTCATGTTCTTGTGGATGATACCTATTCCACCCTGTCTGGCCATGGCAATTGCCATTCTATGTTCTGTAACTGTGTCCATTCCGGCACTCATCATTGGAATGTTTAATTTGATTGTCTTTGTAAGATTTGTTGATAAATCTACCATATTTGGTGTAACTTCTGAATACTGTGGTACTAAAAGTACATCATCAAATGTAATTCCTTCGCCTATAATTTTACCCACTGATTTTTCCTCCTTATATGTACTTAATAATGTAAAAAGCGCAAATAGATTCGCGCTTAATTAACGAAAATATTATCACAAAATAACTTTATCGTCAATTAGTTATAATTAAAAAAGCTAACAGAGTGTATGATGTGCACCCCGTTAGCTTTAAAAAACAAAATTATATATTCTTCTTAACTATATTAGGACGCATATGATACATTGCATCAATAACTTTTTCACTTGGTTCAAAAACAACTTTCACTTTTCCATCTGCATTGTTAACAATCATCGCATACAATCTGTCGCTTTTAAATCCTGAAGAATAATCTTTTACAATAGCACCTGTTGATGCCCTTACAACCTGATCTGATGTCAGGGGAGCAACAACTTCTGCTTCTTTCATTTCGTAATCTGCTACATGTTTTCTTTTTCTTTGTCCCATGATTTTGTCTATGGATAATTCACCATTTAAAAATGAATATTCATATTCAATACTTGTGTAAACCCAAATCATGTAAACACCATAAATAACCAATACCGTTACAGTAAATGCAAAAATACCGTATCTTAATAATAGTAAGAATATAATTGGCACAATTACTATTGATACTGTTCTAAGCATCATTATTGAAAGGCTTGGTCTTCTTTTTATGATCTGTTCTACAAAAACCTCGTCCATTATTCCTCCACTATTCAACAGACACAATGTAATAGTATACAGGCTGTCCACCTGCATATACTTCCACTTCTAAGTCCGGTAATTCTTCTGCAATCTTTTCAGAAAGTGCATCTGCATCTTCCTTAGTGACATTTTCACCAAAGTAAATGCTGACTATTTCAGAATCCTCGTCCTGCATTTCCTTTATCATCTCTACTGTTGTATCAGTGATATCCTCACCTACTGCAAGCATACCTGAATCGCCAATACCCATGATGTTACCTTCTTTAATTTCTTTATCATCAATAACAGTATCTCTTACGGCATAAGTTACCTCGCCTGTTTTTACATATGACATACTGTCAATCATTGATTCTTTGTTTTCTTCTACAGAACTGTCTTCAATAAAGCCAATCATTGCAGAAATTCCCTGTGGAATAGTCTTTGAAGGTATAACAACTAACTGTTTGTCCTCAACAAGACTTTCTGCCTGATTTGCCGCAAGAATAATATTTTTGTTATTTGGAAGTACAAAAATTGTTTCTGCATTAACCTTGTCAACTGCATTTAAAATATCTTCTGTGCTTGGGTTCATAGTCTGTCCACCTGAGATAATGTAATCAACATTTAATCCCTTAAAGATTTCGTCGAGACCTTCACCTACTGAAACAGCAATAAATCCATATTTTTTCTTTGGTTCATTTGCCTTAGCCTGCTCTTCTTCGGCCTTCTGCTTTTCTGCCATAATTTGAGCATTTTTAATAAGACGTTCATGATGTTCCTCTCGCATGTTGTCAATCTTCATTCTTGACAAAGAACCGTATGTTAATGCTCTTGTAAATGCTTCACCCGGCTGGTTTGTATGAACATGAACTTTTACAATTTCATCATCTGCAACCAATACAATAGAATCACCAATTGATTCTAAAAATTCTTTAAACGACTTTTCTTCTTTGTCATCCATTGGTTTGTCAAGATTGATAATGAATTCTGTACAATATCCAAACTTAATGTCTGCCTCATCTAATGGCAAATCATCTGTTACCATTGATGTTTTTGGTGCGCTGACTTCAAGTGTATAATCTACTTCTTTTCCAAGTAAAGCATCATATGCTCCCTTTAATACAACCATAAGTCCCTGTCCACCCGAGTCAACAACTCCTGCCTGTTTTAATACAGGAAGCATTTCAGGTGTCTGGCTTAATACATAGTCACCATGTTTAATGATTTCATCAATAACAACCACCAAATCATCACTTGTTCCAAGCATTTCGCAGGCTTTGTCAGCCATACCTTTGGCAACTGTCAAAATTGTACCTTCCTTTGGTTTCATAACTGCCTTGTATGCTGTTTCAACGGCTCTGACACATGCTCTTGACAATATTTCTACATTGATGTCATCATATTTCTTTATTTCTCTTGTAAATCCTCTAAAAAGCTGTGAAAGAATAACTCCTGAGTTTCCTCTGGCTCCACGAAGAGAACCTGTTGAAATTGCCTTTGCAACATTTTCCATTGTTGGATTACTTATAGCTCCAACCTCGTTTGCTGCTGACATAATTGTAAGAGTCATGTTTGTTCCTGTATCTCCATCAGGTACGGGAAATACATTCAATTCATTAATCCATTCTTTTTTTGCTTCAAGATTCTTTGCACCTGCTATAAACATCTTTTGTAGCATCTGTGCATCAATTACATTAATTTCCAAAATTTTATCCTCCTAAGGGTAAACTGATTAGTCAATGGTTCTGACGCCTTCAACAAACACATTAACCTTATTTACTTTCATTCCAGTAAATTCTTCTATCTTATATTTAACATTTGAAATAATGTTGTCAGCTATTGTAGCAATATTTACACCGTAAGCTACAATAATATGAAAATCAATTGTGATTTCATTGTCTTCATTTATTTCAACATTGATTCCTTTAGTTGAACTGTCTCTCTTTAATAATCTTACAATGCCATCCTTAACACTGACCATAGCCATACCCACAATACCAAAGCATTCGTAAGCTGTTTCGCTGGCATATTTTGCAATAACTTCAGGACTAATTAAAATCTGTCCCATTTCTGTATTCATTCTACCTTTCATATATGTTCCTCCTTGTGAGTTTATTTACATATTAGTTTACATAGTTAGGAACATTATACTCTCTTTAGTATAAAAAAACAAGAAAAAAGACACTACCAATGCAGCGTCTTTTTATCTAATATGCATATATTATGCTCTTTCTACTTTTCCTGATTTTAAACAAGATGTGCAAACGTACATTTTCTTTGCTCCGCCTTCAGTTTTAACCTTAACGGATTTCACGTTTGATTTCCACATCTTATTGGATCTTCTATGGGAATGACTCACATTATTTCCGAAATGAGCACCTTTTTCACAAATTGCGCATTTAGCCATGATAGCACCTCCTTGACGCTTTTTAGGTCAAACCTCTTCTTCGACCTGACACAAACGCTACTATAACAGAGTTGTGAGAAAAAAGCAAGTGTTAATTTAACCTTTTTTATTTAATATATTCTGTATTTTCTATTTAATCAAAACTTCCTTTGCTATATCCGCACTCATCTTTGCATCCTTAGCATAGTAATCGGCTCCAATCTCCATGGCATAATCTTCTGTAAGAACAGCTCCGCCAACCATAATTTTACAATCAACATTGTTGGCTCTTAAAAGCTTAATTGTATCTTCCATAGAACCAAGTGTGGTAGTCATAAGTGCTGACAATCCAACTAAATGCACATCATTCTCCACTGTTGCCTTTAAAACAATCTCCGGATCAACATCACGGCCCAAATCAATAACATCAAATCCGTAATTTTCTAAAATTACTTTTACAATGTTCTTTCCTATATCATGTATGTCACCTTTTACAGTGGCTATAACGATTTTTCCTTTTGATTCTGAGCCTGCTCCTTTGTCTGCCAAAAACGTCTTGATTACTTCGAAGCATTCTTTGGCCACATCAGCTGCTAAAATAAGCTGTGGCAAGAATATTTTCCCTTTTTCAAACTTATCACCTACTACGTCCAATGCCGGTATTAACATTTCATTAATAATATCCATGGCATCAAATTTATTTAGACATTCTTCTGTAAGTCGTTTACCTTCATTTTTCATTCCGGTTTCCATTGCATGAAGAATTTTGTTTGCCTCAGGAGTACTTAGTGTAGCAGTGACATTTCCTGTATCACTTCCTGTCTGTTCAGACTTTTTTGCAACACTTTCAGCCTCATGGGTACTTGAATATTCAATAAAATCCATAGAATTTTTGTCTATGTCTGCCAATACTTTGTATGTTTTAACAGCCCAGACCATTGATGATACATTTGGATTAATAATAGGTAAATCAAGTCCACTGTAAAGTGCCATAGTAAGGAAATACTTATTTACTGTTTCTCTGTTTGGTAATCCAAATGAAATATTTGAAACTCCAAGAACTGTTCTAAGTCCCAATTTATTTTTTACAATATTAAGTGCCTTTAAAGTTTCAAGACATGCCTTTTGCTCTGCTGAAACAGTTAACGTAAGGCAATCAATAATAACATCTTCTTTTGGTATACCATAAGACATTGCCTTATTCATAATCTTTTCAGCAATCTTTACTCTTTTTTCTACAGTATCAGGTATTCCGTTTTCATCTAATGTAAGACCAATGACAGCAGCTCCGTATTTGGCAACAATTGGCAATATGTCATCAAGTATTTTATCTTCACCATTTACAGAATTTAATATTGGCTTTCCGTTATATACTCTAAGTGCAGCCTCTATTACCTCTGGCTTTGTAGAGTCAATCTGTAACGGAACATCAACAATAGACTGTAATGCTTTTACAGTCTTTATCATCATTTCCTTTTCGTCTATTTCAGGTAATCCAACATTTACATCTAATATTTCAGCACCAGCCTCAATCTGCTCAATAGCCTGACCTAAAATGTAGTCCATGTCATTTTCCATAAGTGCCTGTTTAAATCTCTTTTTGCCTGTTGGATTGATTCTCTCACCAACTATACGGGGCTGGTCTACAATGACAGTTTTGGTTGGTGAGCAAACAGACAACTGACGTTTCATTGAGCCTCTAACAAATTCTCCGTTTTCGTTTGCCTCTTCTGCCATTTGCTTCAATTTTTTAATATATTCAGGTGTAGTTCCACAGCATCCACCAATAGTATGCACTCCATACTGAAGCATTTCTTTATAAATAGATGCAAACTCATCAGGTAGAACATTGTATGTATTTGTAACAGGATCAGGAAGTCCTGCATTTGCTTTTACAACTATTGGTAAAGAAGTCCAATTTGCAATTTCAGCAACAATTGGTAACAAGTCTTTTGGTCCAAGAGAACAGTTTACTCCAAGAGCATCCACACCCAAACCTTCCAACGTAAGACACATTGCCGACACACTACATCCTGTAAATGTTCGCATATTTTCTTCAAAAGTCATTGTTGTAATAACAGGCAGATTTGAATTTTCTTTTGCTGCAAGTACAGCGGCCTTTATCTCCATTAAATCTGTCATTGTTTCTATTACAACCAAGTCGGCATCTTTTGCCGCCAATATTTCTTCCTTAAAAATATCATAAGCTTCTTCAAAAGATAAACTTCCTGTAGGTTCTAAAAGTTGTCCTATCGGTCCAACATCTAATGCTACCATTGCATTTGTGTCTTTTGCAGCTGTTTTTGCGTTTTTGATAGCTGCCGAAATCAATTCTTCAACGGTATATCCTGTATCTTTCATCTTATAACGGTTTGCACCAAAAGTATTGGCATATACCACATCAGAACCTGCATTAATATACTGACTGTGAATATCTACAATCCACTCCGGCTTTGTAATATTTAAAGTTTCAGGAACTACTCCAAGTTCCATTCCTTTTTGCTGAAGCATTGTGCCCATGGCACCATCTAAAATAATATAATCTCTGTCAAATAAATTACCCATATCTTTCTCCGTAGTTTATCTTATATTTTAACTGCATGTTGTTCCATTTTTTCTAAAGGTGCATCTGTCTCTAAAATCACAAAAATCGCAGCTCTTTTTACTTGAAACTTTCAAGTTGTGACCAAGACCTATAACGCATGTGACCGATTTGGTTGGAGTAAGCATTTTACTTTCATTTGCACACACACCTATTCTTTTAGGTGCATCCAAAATATTCAGAAATTCCGGTTGTTTTTCCAATGGAAAATCACCATATCCAAGTCCAAATCTCCATGTATGTTCATATTCTTTAAAGTCTTTTAAAATAATCTGCTCTGCACTGTCACATACCTGTTCAATTACCGCCGATGCCATACTGTCAACAAGCATGGCTTCCGTCATTGAAACTATTTGTTTTTTTCTAATAAGCAAATCAACTGTGCCTGACAAAGTAGCACACATAAAAACAACTTTTTCACAATTATAAAGATGTTCCTTTATGGAATTACCTTCTAAAACAAATGTAGAATCAGGTATTTGTCCATTTTTCAAATCAAAAACTTTATATATGAATTTACAATCCATTGATTTTTTTAATTCTTCTGAGCATTTAATAAGAAGCTCCTTTGTTTTGTTATCAGGAACATTATTTCCATACCCCAAATATCTAAGAGCTTCTTTTAAGTCAATATCCATAATCTCTATGCTTCTATTCATATGATTTTTCCGGTCACTGGAATGAGGAATATTATTTAAAAGAGATCGCGCCTG
>URQO01000017.1 GCA_900550135.1 uncultured Eubacterium sp. | reverse complement strand
CGAGATCTACACTCTTTCCCTACACGACGCTCTTCCGATCTATTAAGAATATAGGAAATTGTATTTATTAATGGAAGTTTAACGAAGATGAAACTCAAATTAGAGAAATATATGATATTCCGGAAAATGAAGTTATCATTGCTTTTGTAGGAATAGGATACTATGATGAGGAAAGTTATTGCATAGCAGCACAGAGAAAGTAATAACAAAAGCGTTTCTGCAATTTGGAAATAACAGGAGAGATATATGTTTAACAAACAGCTTTTAAATAAAATATTTTTAAAAGATGAAAATGCAGATGATTATATTATTTTTAATCATAGCGATAAAACATGGGTTATGCCGGTAGCCAATTTAGAACCGGCACTTGACATGTACCAGCCATCATCGTTTAAAGGCAAAGTGCTAAAGGCAATTGTCAAATCATTTTATAAAAATCAGATGATTGTAAAAAAACTTGGTTGCCAGATAGAAAAACTGAGAATCAGTGATGTCGTGGCTGAAAACATAAATAAATTAAAAGAAAAAAATGTATATCTTGCAGCATATATGGGAGATACCAGTTCGGTTCAAAATAATAAATCCACATTACAGATTTATAATGATGAAAAAATCATATGTTACGTCAAGGTGACAGAAACTGACAGTGTATCAGAAACATTTACTAAAGAAATACAGGTTTTAAAGTATTTGGAAGAAAAAGGAATAGAAAATATTCCAAAAGTGTTGTGCAACAAACATGTTGATAAAATGCATATTTTCGCACAATCTACAGAAAAAACATTTAATGAAAATGTAAAGTTAAACTTTGATGAAAAGCATTTAAACTTTGTAGATGAAATAGTTAAAAAGACTGCAAAGGTTTGTAAAGTTGAAGATACGGACCTGTATAATGAGATATTATTTTTAAAGGAAAATCTTTATAAAAATATATCTGATGAATATAGCGATATTATAAAAAGAGCAATTGAAATAATAGAGAAAGAATCTGCTGATTATGGTATAAAATGTAGTTTTAGTCATGGTGATTTTACTCCGTGGAACATATATTACAGAGACAATCAGATGCAGGCATTTGATTTTGAATATTCAAGTTATAATATGCCGGCGTATATAGATATTTATCACTATTTAACACAGTTATCGTTGCTTGGATACAATAGTGGTGTAAAAAAAGCTATATCTATATATGAAAAATACAAGCCTATGATTGAACAAAAAGATGAATGCTGCGATTTTTCGTATATATGTTATTTGGTACATATTCTGGCTTTTTACTTTATGAGAACAGATTATGTTAGGGACATAAGTGACATCAATTTTAGCGGTGAGCGTATTGGTGTTTTAAGATATTTGCTTGAAAATACATCACAAATCCACAAGGATTAAGGAACTGAAAATGACACAAAGTGAGATAATTAAAATACATATAGAACACATACTTCGATACTCAGGCAAGTTTATTCGTATTGCAATAAGGTCATGGCCTGTTATTCTATTGCTAATCTGCTGTAGTTTTGCTGCAATGGTTTTATATGAAAAAATCAGAAAAAGAAAAGTTTATATTTATAGAAAAATTACAATAATAATTTCTATAGTATACATATGGGTTTTGACGTATATGGCAATTGGTGCAAGAAGAATAGGAAGCATACGCAACATAGATCTGATCCCCTTTAATAAAGAGGGAGGATTTGTATACATTGTATTCTATGCAACAATAAATTTACTTATTTTTCTGCCTCTTGGAGTGTTGCTGCCTGAGTTGTTTAAGAAAATGCGAAAGTTAAGAAATACAGTTTGGGTAGGCTTCGGGGTAAGTTTGTTTATTGAGATAGCTCAATATATGTTGGCATGTGGAGATTCCCAGACAGAAGATATTATAATGAACACATTGGGTTGTTTTGTTGGATACAAGTTATGGAATGCGTTTGATAAAAAGAGAGTACACAAACAAAATTAAAGCTAAATTTTGCTTTAAAAAAAGAACATTTAAAGCTCTTGGTATATAAGAGACCACTGGCATAGTCTAAAAAAGGTACTTAAATAAAGTTTGAAGGTCTAAAAAGGCTTGTGCAATAAATCATGGGAGGAACTCGTTTTACTGTTGTATTTGCTTAAAACAAATATATAATGTAGAATGAATGAGAAGAAAGGAAAAAATAATATGGAAAAGGAAAAGATATCAATTATTGTTCCATGCTACAACGAGCAGGAAGTTTTATATATTTTGTTTGCAGAACTACAGAAAGTTACTGCACAGATGTCCAAATATGATTTTGAACTGTTGTTTGTAAATGATGGATCAAAAGACAAAACATTAGATATATTAAAGGAATTGGCCCAAAAGGATGACAGAGTTGTGTACATGTCATTTTCCAGAAACTTTGGAAAAGAGGCAGCAATGTACGCAGGATTTACCAACGCCACAGGAGATTATGTTGTGGTTATGGATGCAGATATGCAGGATCCACCATCACTTCTTCCTGAAATGATTACATACATTGAAAGTGGTGAGTACGACAGTGTTGCCACAAGAAGAGTGACAAGAGAAGGTGAGCCAAAGATTCGTTCATTCTTTGCCAGAACTTTTTATAAATTAATAAATAAAATTTCAGATGTTGATGTAGTTGACGGAGCAAGAGATTTTAGGCTTATGAAACGTGAAATGGCAGATGCCATCGTTGAAATGGGTGAACAAAACAGATTCTCAAAGGGTATTTATGGATGGATTGGTTACAGAACCAAGTGGTTACCTTTTAAGAATGTGGAAAGAGCAGCAGGTGAGACAAAATGGAGTTTTTGGAAACTATTCAAGTATTCACTTGACGGCATTTTCAATTTCTCAAACGCACCACTTCAGATTGCATCAGTTACAGGACTGTTGTTTACTTTTATATCATTTATAGCAATTATTTTTATAATGGTTAGAAAACTGGCATGGGGCGATCCTGTTGACGGTTGGCCATCATTGGTATGCATTATTACATTTGTGGGTGGTGTACAGTTGTTCTGTATGGGTATTATGGGACAGTATATGGCAAAAACATATATGGAAGTAAAACAGAGACCTCATTTTATAATTAGTGAGACAAATGGCGACCACGTCAAAAAGGTAAATTAAAGCATATTTAATTAAAGGGTTAGCGTTTCATAAATGAAGATACGTTTTTAGAATGACAGCATTTTAAAAGTAAAGAAATACTATTGTGAAATATGAGAAAGGACATTAGATGAAGGGAATTATTTTAGCAGGTGGTTCAGGCACACGCCTTTATCCACTTACAAGAGTTACATCAAAACAGTTATTACCAATTTATGATAAGCCTATGATTTATTATCCGCTATCAGTGCTTATGTCAGCAGGAATAAGGGATATTCTGATTATCTCTACACCTGAGGATACTCCAAGATTTAAGGAGTTGTTGCAGGATGGCAGTCAGTTTGGTATCAACTTGCAGTACGCAGTACAGCCTAGTCCTGATGGACTTGCACAGGCATTTATTATTGGAGCTGACTTTATTGGAGACGATAGTGTAGCTATGGTTTTGGGCGACAATATTTTTGCCGGTCATGGACTTAAAAAGAAACTTAAAGAAGCAGCCCAAATTAAAAATGGTGCAAAAGTTTTTGGCTACTATGTAGATGACCCTGAAAGATTTGGTATTGTAGAGTTTGACGAAAACGGCAAGGCTGTTTCTATTGAGGAGAAACCTGCACAGCCAAAGAGCAATTATTGTGTTACAGGTCTTTATTTCTATGACAATAAGGTTGTGGAATATGCCAAAAATCTTAAGCCTTCAGCAAGAGGTGAACTTGAGATTACAGACTTAAATGCTATTTATTTAGAAGATGGCGAATTGGAAGTTGATGTTTTAGGTCAGGGATTTACATGGCTTGATACAGGTACACACAGCAGTCTTGTTGAGGCAACCAATTTTGTAAAAACAATGGAAGACCACCAACACAGAAAAATCGGATGTCTTGAAGAAATCGCATATATTAATGGATGGATTAGCAAAGAACAGATTCTTGAAGCATACGAACTTATGAAGAAAAATGAATACGGTCAGTATTTGAAAGACGTTGTAGATGGAAAATTTATTGATTCTTTAAAATAAGAAATACAAATTGCTTACAAATTATTTTGTAAGCAATTGTTTTGTATACGGTAAAACTATGGTTGTGCACTTCATTTTCTAAAGAAAATAGTTAATTATACGGCAGCAGTTTTACAACAAAATATCTGAAAATGTTAAAGAACAATATGACTATATATGTTATAATGTGAAAAAATTAGGAAAAGAGAGAAATAGTTATGTATGATTATTTAGTTGTTGGAGCAGGACTTTTTGGAAGTATTTTTGCCTATGAAGCAAAGAAAGCCGGCAAAAAAGTTTTGGTTATTGACAAAAGAAAACATGTAGCAGGAAATATTTATACTGAAAATGTAGATGGCATCAATGTTCACAAATATGGTGCACATATTTTTCACACAAACGACAAAGAAGTGTGGGATTATATGGGACAGTTTGCAGAGTTTAACAGATACACAAATTCTCCGGTTGCAAGATATAAAGATGAGTTGTACAACCTGCCTTTTAATATGAACACTTTTAACAAAATGTGGGGTGTGGTTACTCCTGATGAAGTAAAGAAAAAAATTGCACAGCAGGTGGAAGAAGCAGGTATTACCAATCCTAAAAACCTTAAAGAGCAGGCTATTTCCATGGTGGGAAAGGATATTTATGAGAAGCTGATTGAAGGATATACAGGAAAGCAGTGGGGAAGACCATGCGAGGAACTTCCAAGTTTTATTATAAAGAGACTGCCTGTACGTCTAACTTACGACAACAATTATTTTAATGACAAATACCAGGGCATTCCTATTGGTGGTTATACTCAGATTGTGGACAAGTTATTGGAAGGCATTGACGTAAAGCTTGAATCAGACTTTTTTGAAAAGCCTTCTGAATACAAGGCTATGGCACACAAGGTTTTATTTACCGGAATGATTGATGAATATTATGATTACAAGTTTGGTGAACTTGAATACAGATCACTTAGGTTTGAGACAGAACAGCTTGACTGTGAGAATTATCAGGGTAACGCAGTTGTAAATTACACAGAATATGAAGTGCCATATACAAGAATTATTGAACACAAGCATTTTGAGTTCGCCTGTCAGGGCGGCAACGAAGGTAGTATTCCAACTACTGTTATTACAAGGGAGTACCCTGCAAAGTGGTCAAAGGGCGACGAGCCTTACTACCCAATGAATGATGAAAAAAACAATGCCCTCTATGCAAAGTATAAAGCACTTGCAGACCAGGAAGAAAATGTAATCTTCGGTGGACGACTTGGCATGTACAAATATTTCGACATGCAGAATATTGTACGTGAAGCTTTGGATCTGGTAAGAGAAGAAATAAATTAATATAAATTGCATACAATTATATAAAAAAGGAAAGTCATTAAAATAATGGTTAAGAGCTATTATTTTGATGGCTTTTTATATTGCTGAATGTTCCATTTTTGGAACATTCAGCAAAGATTTTCAAATGTCCTGAATATGGAACAAATAGTAATGATTCTCAAATGTCCCAAATATGGGACAAATAGTAATGATTCCTGAATGTTCCAAAAATGGAACAAATCCGGCACAATCAATATTGTAAATCCCCTTTTAAAATGGTAAAATTATAAAGATATAAATATTTTAGTACGTAAGGAGAAACAAATGAATATTATTGTAACAGGTGGAGCAGGATTTATTGGAAGTAACTTTGTATATTTGGAGCTGGAGAAACATCCGGAAGATAGAATTATATGCTTGGACAAACTTACTTATGCAGGAAATCTTGCAACATTGGAAGAGGCGATGAAATACCCAAACTTTAGATTTGTAAAAGGTGACATTGCAGATAAAGAATGTGTAGAAAAATTATTTGAAGAGGAACATCCTGATATTGTTGTAAATTTTGCAGCAGAATCACACGTTGACCGTTCAATTGAAGACCCTGGAATCTTTTTAAAGACAAATATTATGGGAACACAGGTATTGATGGATGCTTGTAGAAAATATGGAATTAAGAGATATCATCAGGTTTCAACAGATGAAGTATATGGCGATTTACCATTAGACAGACCGGATTTATTCTTTACAGAAAGTACACCAATACATACATCATCACCTTATTCATCATCAAAAGCAGGTGCAGATCTTTTAGTATTGGCATATTACAGAACATATGGCTTGCCTGTTACAATTACAAGATGTAGCAACAACTATGGACCATATCATTTCCCTGAAAAGTTGATTCCGCTTATTATTTCAAGAGCATTGGCTGATGAAACTTTACCGGTATATGGCACAGGAGAAAACGTACGTGACTGGCTATATGTAAAGGATCATTGTATCGCTATTGATCTTGTTATGAGAAAAGGAAAAGTTGGCGAGGTGTACAACGTAGGTGGACACAATGAAAAGTCAAACTTAGAAGTTGTAAAGACAGTATTAAAGCAGCTTGACAAGCCGGAAAGTCTAATTACATATGTAACTGACAGACCGGGACATGACATGAGATATGCCATTGATCCTACAAAGATTCACAATGAACTTGGATGGCTTCCTGAAACAAAATTTGAGGACGGCATCAAGATGACAATCGATTGGTATTTGAACAACAAAGAATGGTGGGAGAACATTATTAGTGGCGAGTATCAGAATTACTTCGAAAAAATGTACGTTGACAAAGATAGAGCATAATTAAAAAAGTATGTACATTGATAAAGATAGAACATAATTAAAAATTATGCATAATGGCAGAGCGTATATTTAACGCAAAATGATTTGGCAAACAAATATAGTTGAGAATAAAACGAAGAAGGACAGAACATGAAAGCATTAGTTACAGGTGTAAAAGGTCAGCTTGGATATGATGTTGTAAATGAACTTACAAAACGTGGATACGAAGCAGTTGGCGTGGACATAGAAGAAATGGATATTACTGATGAAGCATCAGTAAACAAAGTAGTAAAGGAATGTAATCCGGACGTGGTTGTGCACTGTGCAGCATGGACAGCAGTGGATGCAGCTGAAGACGAGGAAAATATTCCCAAGGTAATGGCAGTAAATGCAAAGGGCACGGAAAACATTGCAAAGGTATGCAAAGAAATCGATGCCAAGATGATTTATATCAGTACAGATTATGTATTTAACGGACAGGGTGAAACACCTTGGAAGCCTGATGATGAAAGAGAACCATTAAACGTATATGGTCAGTCAAAGTATGAGGGCGAGCTTGCAGTTACATCACTTTTAGAAAAATATTACATTGTTAGAATCGCATGGGTATTTGGTGTAAACGGCAAAAACTTCATAAGAACAATGATAAATCTGGGACAGACTCATGATAAACTGACAGTAGTTAGCGACCAGATTGGAACACCTACATACACATATGATTTGGCAAGACTTTTGGTAGATATGGCAGAAACAGACAAGTATGGTATCTACCACGCAACAAACGAAGGTGGATACATTAGCTGGTATGATTTTACAGTAGAAATCATGAAACAGGCAGGTCAGTACGACGAAAAGTATGCCAAGGTTCAAGTATCACCGGTTAGCAGCGATGCTTATCCTGCAAAGGCAAAGCGTCCTTCAAACAGCAGAATGAATAAGGACAAATTAAAAAAAAATGGATTTACGCCACTTCCAACATGGCAGGATGCACTGGGCAGATATTTAAAAGATGCCAAATTAGTGTAGTTGGATAAACTTGTCGGAACATTACCATGGAGCAAAAACAATATAAATACGAGACAATATTCGTAGCAAAATGGAGAAAATGTCAGACAACATTATTTGATTGCAGGAAATAGCAAATAAAAGACAGAATTAAAAACAAACAGAGGTAGGATATGGGACAGATTAAAATCACAAAATGCGATATAGAAGGTTTAGTAATTATAGAGCCAACAGTACACGGTGACAATCGTGGATATTTTATGGAAACATACAATCAGAACGATATGCACGAGGCAGGACTTGATATGGTGTTTGTTCAGGACAATCAGTCAATGAGTACAAAGGGAGTTCTTAGAGGACTTCATTATCAAAAACAGTTTCCACAGGGAAAACTTGTACGTGTTATAAAGGGTTCTGTATTTGATGTGGCAGTAGACCTTAGAAAAGACAGCAATACTTACGGCAAATGGTTTGGAGTAGAACTTACTGCTGAAAATAAAAAGCAGTTTTATATTCCGGAAGGATTTGCTCATGGATTTTTAGTATTAAGTGACGAGGCAGAGTTCTGCTACAAAGTCACAGATTTTTATCATCCGGGAGATGAAGGCGGTATGGCATGGAATGATCCTGATATTGGCATAGAATGGCCACAGATAAAGGGAGAGTACCAGGGTACAGCTGATCCTAGTGGATATACAATGGAAGATGGAACGCCAATAAACCTAAGTGATAAGGACAAAATTATGAAAGGCTTCAAGGAAACATTTCAGTTTTAAATATATTTAATAATAATTCAACAATATGAGAAAAGCAGTAATATATAGAAAAAGCAGTAATATATATAAAAGCAACAATATATAGGAGAAATACTTTGGCTACTATATGATAACTGATTTGGTTGGACAAATTGAAAGGGAACAAAAGTGGATAAGAAAAAAGTGAAAGTACTGCACATTGTAGAAGCAATGGGCGGCGGTGTTTTTACATATCTGGTAGAACTTGCAAATGGTATGTGTGACGAATTTGATGTTACCATTGCATTTGGCTTGCGCCAGAAAACACCTACAAACTATGAAGATTACTTTGACAAAAAAATAAAATTGATAAGAGTAAATAATTTTACCCGTGGTATTAGTCTAAAAAAAGATGGCGGGGCTTACTTTGAGTTGCGAAAAATTATAAAATCTATACAGCCCGATGTTATTCATACTCACTCATCAAAAGCAGGAGCCATAGGCAGATTAATGTTCACAAAGAAATGTGGACAAATGTTTTACACGCCTCATGGCTATAGCTTTCTTATGGAAAATATCTCAAACAAAAAGAAAAAAATATATAAAGCAATAGAAAAAATATGTGGAAGAAAAGATTGCATAACAGTCGCCTGTGGTCAAAGCGAGTGGGAGCAGAGCCTTGATGTGTCTAAGAAGACTACATTTATAAGCAATGGCATAAACATAGAAAAAATGGATAAAGTATTGAAAAAAAATAAAGAAAAACCAGGTAACCATCCATTTACAGTATATACAATAGGCAGAATAAACTATCAGAAAAATCCGGAACTTTTCAATCAAATAGCAGAAAGAATGCCGGATATAAGATTCGTATGGATAGGTGATGGAGATATGAGAAATCAGCTTACAAGCAAAAACATTACCGTAACAGGCTGGATTCATGGAAATGGTATTTATGATATGGCAAAGGAGGGGGACGCATTTTTGCTTACATCAAGGTGGGAAGGACTTCCAATATCGGTATTAGAATCCATGTGCATGAAAAAAGTGTGTATAGTTAGCAATGTATTAGGAAACAGAGATGTTATTCACAATGGAGAAACAGGATATATATGTGATAATATTGATGAGTTCATTGAAGCAATAAATCAGGTAAAAAATAATAACAGTACAAATTTAATAAAAAATGCAAGAAAAGCAATTGAAGAACATTACAATAGTAGGAATCTGATTGACAGATATAAAGAATTGTATATGGAAAATCTACAAAGAAAAATTGGTATAACAAAAAATAAGTATAAAGAAAATTGAAGGTGTAAGAGATGAAAAAAATAAAAGTGTTAGTTTTAATTACGGTGATGGATAGAGCCGGTGCTGAAACTATAATGATGAATTATCTAAAAAACATTGATAGAGAAAAAATACAAATGGACTTTATGATAAACCGCCAGGGTAAGGCAGATTATGAATCTGAAATTAAAAAACTTGGAAGCAAAATTTATTACATCAGTCCAATAAAACCCGGAAGCATAATTAAGTACAAAAAGGAATTTAGACAATTTTTGCAAAAACATCCTGAATATACAATTATTCATTCTAATTTGGAGGAACGAAGTTGTTTTCCACTAAAGATTGCAAAGGAAATGGGCGTTAAAACAAGAATAGTCCATGCCCATTCAGTTCCTAAAAAACAGGGTATAAAGCAGCTACAGAGAATATGGTGTAAAAAACAGTTAAAGGGAACATACACTCATATGTTTGCCTGCAGTGAAGGCCCTGCAAGATGGTTGTTTGGAAAAAACGTTCAGTGCATAACCATGGAAGAAGCAGTGAAAAATGTGGCAAAAAACAGCGTTATTATTATGAGAAATGCTGTGGACACAGAAAAGTTTGTATATAGAGAAAATATCAGAAAACAGCAGAGAAAAAATCTGAAAGTGTCAGATGATACACTGGTAGTGGGACATATTGGAAGATTGGTTCCTGAAAAAAATCAACTAAAGTTAATAGAAATCTTTGGAAATGTTAATAACCAAAGACCTGACAGCAGACTTTTGTTAATAGGTGGTGGAAAATCAAAGCGTGAGCAAAAGTACAAAAAACAGGTACAGAAGAAAATCAAAGAATACGGACTTGAATCAAAGGTCCGGTGGCTTGGAGTGAGAGATGACATTGATAAACTATTACACGCAATAGATGTGTTGGTAATGCCATCTACAAGTGAAGGATTTCCGGTAACACTGGTGGAGGCTCAGGCTCTTGGAACAAGAGAAGTAGTATCAGATGTAATAGATTATAAAGTCAACGTAACAGAAGAACTACAGTATCAGGCACTGGACGGTGACGTGGAAGACTGGGCAAATAAAATTATTTTCTTTAGTCATACCACGCTGGATAGAGAAAAAATGCATCAAATGGTAAAAGACAAAGGTTTTGACATAAAAGACAATGCAAAACAACTTGAGACATTTTATGAAAGTTGTGCGAAATAAAAATAGGCATACAAATCATTTGATTAATAAAATTTAGAAAAATACGGACATAATTATTGGAAAATAATTATGAGCAGAAACAAAATTGAAGTAAGAATATACATAAGGGGGCGGACACATTGAAGGTAATAAAATTGTGGTGCCATATAAAAGCGGCAGTAAAAAAACTGGCATACAAACTGATATATGGCAGTAAACTAAAAATCGGAAAAGGTACAACATGGAGAAATGAATTCCATATTGCAATAGAAGGTGGCAAGGTTGACATTGGGGACAATTGCTTTTTCAACAATGGTTGTTCAATCAATTCTTTAGAACACGTTGTAATAGGTGAAGGAACAATATTTGGCTCAAACAGCCATGTGTATGACCACAATCACAAGTTCAGAAATCAGCAGCAATCCTTAAAAGACCAGGGATATAGCACAGGAGAAACAAAAATCGGAAAGCATTGCTGGATTGGAACAAATGTTGTGATACTAAAAGGTGTGACTATTGGAGACAATGTAGTAATTGGCGCAGGTTGTGTGGTTGATTGTGACATACCGGCAAACAGCATTGTCAAATGTTCAGGAAATATAGAAGTTAGTACAAAGGAATAATGAAATCAATGGAACAGGTACATGTTTTAGTATTAGATACAGTAATGGATCGTGGTGGAGCAGAAGCCATGATTATGAACTATATGCGAAATATAAATCGGGATATTATAAAGTTTGACTTTCTGACAAACAGAGATTACCGTGCAGCATATGAGGACGAAATAGAAAGTCTTGGTGGTAAGGTATATCACATGTGTCCTATGTATCCCGGAAAGTTTCACAGATATAAAAAAGAAGTCAGGGAGTTTTTAAAGGAACATCCTGAATACAAAATTATACACAGCAATCTGGAGGAACGCAGTTACCTGCCTTTGAAAGTAGCAAAAAAAATGGGTGTTCCCGTTAGAATATCACATTCTCATAACAGACCTCTTGGTATTAATCCAAAGCTGATAGTAAGATATTACTTCAGATTTATGCTAAAGTTTTACAACACCCATATGTTTGCATGTGGCGAAGAAGCAGGGGACTGGTTGTATGGTAAAAAGAACAGAGACAATGTAACTATTATGAACAATGCTGTTGATGCAAATCAATACAGATACAACCCTAAAGTCTCAAAGGAAATGAAAAAGCAGCTTGGCATTGAAGGTAAAAAGGTGATAGGGCATGTGGGAAGATTTTTTCCACAGAAAAATCATGGTTTTTTAATAGATATATTTAATGAAATTCATAAAAAAGATAAAGATACAGTTCTTTTGCTGGTAGGTGGCGGCGAACTTGACGACGCACTGAAAAATCAGATAAAAGAAAAGGTCAGAAATCTTGGCTTGGAAGATGCAGTACAGTTTTTGGGAGTAAGAGAAGATGTTGATAGAATTGTTCAGACTTTTGACGTGTTCCTGCTTCCATCATTGTTTGAAGGATTGCCTGTAACAATGGTTGAGGCTCAGGCAGCAGGTCTTCCATGTGTCATATCAGACAAAGTGCCGATTCAGTGTGACCTGACAGGAAATGTCTGGATAGTACCACTTGATGCGTCCCCGGAAAAATGGGCAGATGTGGTGCTTGACAAGGCAAACAATTTTGAGAAAAGGGACACATATCAGCAAATAGTCGATGCAGGTTTTGATATAAAAAGTCAGGCAAAATGGCTGGAAGAATTTTATGTGAAGGTATTGTAAGAAAGTAATGGCAATTGTTAGGAGTTGCTTGGAAAAATGTTAGCTATAAATCACAGGGAGAATAAATGGAACAGACAGGAAAAAGAGACAGTGCAATCGAGCTTGTGAGAGTTGTTGCAATGTTTATGATTATATTTGATCATATGCTATTGCCTATAAACTTACCTTGCAAGTCAATAATCTCTCAATTTTTAAATTCAGGTGTTTATATATTTATTATATTATCAGGATATCTGGCAGGAAAAAAAGTGATTACAGATTGGAAGTCCTGGTACATAAAAAAAATAAAAAGAATAATGATTCCATATTGGATAGTAATAGGTATCTGCCTTACATATGAAAGCATTTATACACAATCGTTTAATTGGAAAATATGGATTGTACATATATTGAATGTTCAGGGAATATTTGGAACGGCGTATACAACTAATCCGTTATGGTTTGTTACATTAATTATGATTTTGTATTTGATCACGCCGATATATCAATGGATTGAACAGAAATTTAGAAAATGGTTAAAAGTCATCCTTGCAGTATTAATTATTTTGCAAATTATTTTGGCATATGCTACAGATATTGGTCTACAGTATGGACACAATTTAAGTTGGTGTATAGCAGCAATCACAGGTTATGGAATAGGATATTTTTCTACAAAAGTTGATTTGAAAAAAATTAGTTGTAAAAAAATAATTTTATTTACTATTTTTACAGTTGCAATTTTGGGAGTGGCTATGGCAACCAGAGCTATGCTTGATCAACAACCTATATATGATAAAGTTATTGCATATGATTCAATGATGATTATGTCATTGGACATAGCACTTATAGTATATTTTATTGGAAAGTTTATAAACAGGGAAAGGATTTTGATTCTAATAAGTGGATTAGACAAAATATCCTATGAATTTTATTTAATACATGAACTTATTATAGTGGCAGTAGGCTATGGTGTTTTTTATAAACATGGAGCAATTGCTTATCTGATTGCAACAATAGTTATAACATTAATAGTAGCGTTTGCTGTTAATAAATTTAAAGAATTAATAGAAGAGAAAATGTAATGGAAATAAGTAGCAGAGTAATAAGACAAAATAATAGAGATCTGGTATTGAAAATGATTGTACCAATAGCTATTTTAGCAAAGTGCATACAGCTGTTTTTTTTACCGGACAAATATTTTTATGATAGTTGGCGAATGGCAGATATGTTGAATAATGGTGATAAGGCATCGTTTGGATGGACAGGATATCAGGATGCTGTAAACTTTCATTCGAAAATAAATATTTTTCATCTCACAACAATAGAACAGTTTTCCGTTTTTTATGGTATTGTAATGACTATTGTTATTATGATAATTATTTCAAGAACCAAAGAAATGGAAATGAAAGAAGTACTGTTTACATTGATGGCTGTAGGAGTATTAAATATATATGTATTTAATATTAACAAAGAAATGATACAGATATTGTATTTTTTTGCTATATATATAGTCATTAGTTTACCTATTAAAAACACATTCTTTAAGATTTTGTTGTGTGCGGGAATATATTATTATGAAAGTTTAAATTTTAGAAATTATTATATTATCATGGCAGCTATGTGCATTTTCTTATATTTTATATTTTTATGGCTTAGAAAAAGGAAGAAAATAAATTTTATAAAAGTTGGGGCAGTAGTTGTATTGTGCTTCATAGGTGTATTCGTATTTTTTTATGCCAGTCAGTTTGTAGCATATGATGATTATATAGAGGCTTTAAATGTAAGGGATGGAACCACATCTACAATAGGTGATGCTGGTGGCGCCAGTTCGGCAATTATTAATCCTATTGAGGTAAATAGCAATTTTAATAATTTTATGATTGACTACGTCATAAATGCATTTCGAATGATGATTCCAATAGAATTGATTTTTAAAAACCCGGGATATGCACCATTTTTTGTATATCAGATATTTATATTGACGTACTTATTTAGAACGTTAAAAAATATTAAGAAGATAAATAACAATATGGTAGTTACACTTTCCTGCTTTGTGGCGTACTTTTTTGGTTCGGTTGTATTTGAACCGGATTTTGGCTCATGGGTAAGACATGAAGCAACTACCTTTCCAATATTGCAACTGATGGCTTATAGAAGTGGAAAATATATAGAAGAAAACAAAAGGTGACATATGAAACAAAGAATGTACAACACATTTTTAAAAAAAACAGGCAAAGATTCCTTAGCTAAATTATTGACCAATGTAGGATATACTGTTCTGATGGTGTATTACTACATAGTACGATTGTTTATGAAAAGAAAGTGCACTATGGAAGTTGCTGAATCAAGGAAAATATTGGAAGAAACAAGCCAAAGACCTGATATGCATACTACAGAAACAAACAGACAATACGAAAAAGATTTATCAATTGTTGTACCTGCTTATAATGCTGAAAAGACAATAAGAGAATGTATTGATTCAGTAATAAATCAGCAGACCGATGTAGATTATGAGCTGATTATTGTAAATGATGGTTCAACAGACCAAACAGAAAGAATTGTAAAAAGCATAAATTCAGAAAAAATTTATTTGATAAATCAGGAGAATAAAGGATTCTCCGGTGCAAGAAATACAGGAATAGACGCAAGTGTTGGAAAGTATATAATGTTCCTTGATTCAGATGATATGCTTGTTGGAAATGCCATTGAAAGTATGATGAAAACAATTGTGGAACAAGATGCAGACATTGTCCAGGGAAGTTATTATAGCTTTGTTGAAGGAAACAATAACTTAAATTATAGTAAATATGGAAATAAAATACTGACATCTACAGAGGATATACTAGGGGCACCGGGTTTCCCGTGGGCTAAGATATATAAAAGAGATATGTTTAATCAACTTAGGTTTCCCCTTGATGTATGGTTTGAGGACACTATTGTATGTATGGTTTTATATAGATTGTGTAAAAAAATGGTGGTGATTTCTGATATTGTATATGCATACAGACTAAATCCAAATGGCATTACTGCCAAGGCAAGGCATAGCAAAAAATGTATAGATCACTATTGGGTCATGGAACAAGTGCTGGAAGATGCAATGCAAAATGGATTGGCAAATGATGGGTTGCAGTATGATCTTGTAAAAAGCCATATGTCTACGTTACTATATAGACGTATTTCACTTATGCCGGATAATGTAATGGAAAGTGCATTTAATTTGGCCTGTGAAATGCTTGATAATATTCGTCCAAAAAGTTATAAAACAGGAAGACGAACAATAGAAAAAGATATAGATAAAGCATTTATAACTAGAAATTATAAACTCTGGAAACTGTCTAGTTTTATAGTGTAAATTTGAGAAAGGTAATTACTTTTGATGAAAAATATCTGTTTTTTTTCAGGTGATATTACAAGAAGTGGTGGTACAGAAAGAGTCAGCACCGTCATTGCAAATCAACTGGTAAAAGATGAAAAATTGAATATATGTTTTCTGAGTTTGTGGGAAAACAATGAAAAAATGTTTTTCCGGTTAAATGATGAAATAAAAAGGTACACTTTGTTTGATGAAATTACCAGTGGAAAAAAGATTTTAGCATATATTAGAAAAGTCAGAAAATTTGTTAAAAGTCAAAATATTGATGTGCTAATAGATATTGATGGTATATTGGATTTGTATTCAATCTCTGCATTAAGAAGAACAAAATGTAAGCTAATATCATGGGAACAGTTTAATTATTTTTACAATCCTGATGGTAACTATAGAAAGTTTACAAGAAAATGGGCATCAAAAAAAGCAGATGCCATAGTTGTACTAACAGATGAAGATAAAAAAAACTATGAAAAAGAAACTAAAATTCGTGGAAAAATAGTAAGAATCCATAATCCAATAGAGCAGGCAATAGGTAACGTGTCAAATTATGATTTAAATAGCAAGATGATAATAAGTGCCGGAAGGTTGACTGTTCAAAAGGGATTTGACATGTTGGTGGATGTGGCAAACATCGTGCTAAAAAAACATCCCAACTGGCAATGGATTATATGTGGTGAAGGTGAAGAAAGAAAAGCACTGGAAGATAAAATAAAGAAATGTGGTTTAGAACAAAACCTTATTTTACAGGGAAATGTAAACAATATAGAAGATTATTATAGAAAGTCAGCAATTTTCGTATTAACTTCAAGAGCTGAAGGATTTGGATTGGTTTTGACCGAAGCGAAAAAAGAAGGATTACCTTGTGTAAGTTTTAGGTGTCCGGCAGGTCCAAGTGAAATCATATTGGATGGCATAAATGGTTATCTTACAGATTGTTTTGATATAGAGCAAATGGCAGAAAAAATTAATCTGTTAATCGAAGATGAAAATATGCGAAAAAACTTTTCCGACAAAGCACTGGAAGGAACGGAAAAGTTTGACATAGATAGAATAGCAACTCAGTGGAAAGATTTAATAGAACAATTATAAGGAGCATATATATGAAAATTGCGATAATAACAGTTGGTGAATTACCAGTGCCTTGTGTTAGAGGTGGCGGAGCAGAAACGTTGATAAATCAAATATTAGATGAAAATGAAAGAAGAGGACAAATTGAATTTATTGTCTATAGTATAGATAACGAAGAGGCCAAGAAAAAAACAGAGAAATACAAAAAAACAAAATTTATATTTTTACCGGAAAAGAAAAATAGTATAGGACAAAGAATAAAGAGAAAATATATTAAAGTTACAACAGGGTTTCATATTCCATTGGAAAGGTTTAGCTATGATGAAATAATTAGTAGCATAGAAGCCGAGGATGTGGACTATGTTTTGATAGAAAATACGATGGTTCCTTTTAGTAAATATGTAAAAATATTTGGAGAAAAAGTGTTGTTACATACACACTGGGACTATATAAATAACAAAATTCCTGAAAAGGTTCTTAAAAAGTATCGGAAAGCTGCTGTTGATTGTGGTGGAATAATAACGGTAAGTCAATATATAAAGAATAGAATATTAACTGTAAGTGAAATAAATAGTGAAAAAGTACATGTGCTAAAGAATTGTACGGATTTGAATAAGTTTGGAGTGAAATTTATAGGAGAACAAAGAAGTGAGTTAAGAAAAAAATATGGAATAAATGACAGTGACATTGTATTTATATTTTCAGGTAGAATATCACAGGAAAAAGGTGTTCTTGAATTGGTAAAGGCATATAAGCAATTAAAAAGCAGAGAGGGCATAAAACTTGTAATAGTAGGAAGTGCACAGACCAGTAATACAATTGTAGATGCGTATACTCAAATGGTTTATGACGAAATAGAAGATATAAAAGAAGATGTGGTATTCACAGGCTATGTTAAACATGATGATATGCCATATGTGTATAAGATGGCAGATGTTGCAATATTACCATCAACAGGACAAGATCCGGCACCACTAACTATTTTTGAAGCAATGGCATCAGGTTTGCCGATTATTACAACTTACTCAGGTGGCATTCCTGAATATGCAACAGAAGAATGTGCGATGATAAATAAAATAGACGCACAACTAGTGGATAATATGACAGAAAGCATAAATGAACTTATAAGCAATAAAGAGAAAAGAATAACAATGGGAAAAGCTTCAATTGGTAGAGTAGGAAAATTCAGCACAGAAAATTATTATAATGATTTTGTAGAGATAGTTAGTGCAATTAACCTAAAGCGTTAATTAATAAAATATTTATAACAACAAAGGTGGATAATAATTAATATATGAAAGAAGTAGTGTCAATTATTTTACCCATATACAATGTGGAAAATTATTTGGAAAAATGTGTCAAATCAGTACAAAATCAGACATACGAGAATCTGGAGATTATATTGGTTGATGACGGAGCAACAGATAGTTGTGGACAAATATGTGACAGGTTGGAGGAAGAGGACAATAGAATAAAAGTTGTACATAAGAAAAATGGTGGACTGGCTTCTGCAAGAAATGCAGGATATCAGGTGGCAACAGGTGATTATGTTATGTATATAGATAGCGATGACACTGTAAAAAAAGAACTGGTTGAAGTGTGTGTAAAGAAAGCCAATAGTGAAAATTCAGATGTGGTTATATATGGATATGAAAAAGTAGATGAACAGGGAAACATATTAGAAACCTGTGCATGGGAAAATGTCTCTTACACTCATATGCAGATGGTAAACAAACTTTATGATGCAATCATAGAAATGTCTTTTGGGTATGCATGGAACAAAATGTATAGAAAATCTATTTTAGATAAGTCAGAGATTCTTGGAGATGCCAAAGTTATTGACAGGGAAGATTTAGTATATAACATGGAATTATTAAAATATTGGAACAAAATCACCTATATTGATTATGTTGGTTATGAGTATCTCCAAAGAAGTACAAGCTTATTGCACAATTCTAATTTGGCAAGATTAAACGGAATAGAATATTTTGTAAACAGAGTGCACAACGTCGATATTGAAGAGGCAGGAAAGAAAGTTTTCAATATGGTTGTTCTACATTATTTGGCAGATGCAATTATAAAAAACATTATATGGAATGCTGATCTTTCTACAAAAGAGAAAAAGAAATTAATGAAAGAAACAATAAATCGATGTCCATATAAAGAAGAATTGTATTTGGATACTGACAATCCAAAGCATTTAGGACAGCTGTTTAGAAGCATAGATACAGGAAGAATGAAATATTTTTACTATTATGTAAGACTTGGTGACTTAAAAAGAAAAATAGTAAAGTAGTAGGAGAAAAAATGGAAAAATTTAAATTTACAAAAGAGCATACACAAATAGCAAAAGGAATTGCGATGATTTTGATGTTATTTTTGCACTTATATTGTTGGGTGGATTTTGAAGAATATGTGGCTTTATTTAAATTACCTAATGGACATGACATACCATGGATTATAGGCTCAGTTGGAAATATTTGCGTGTCAATGTTCCTTTTTTTATCGGGATATGGTATGTATTGTGTTCAAAAAAGGAAAAAAGTATTTTCTTTTAAAGATGCTTTAATACGTATTAAAAATATTTGGATACAATATGCACTAATAACGGTAATAATTATAATACTTAGTGCTATTTTCAAAAAGCAAAGTCTAACTTTAAAGTGTGTAATACTCAATTTATTGGGATTAGATTATACTTATAATAGATTTGCATGGTTTATACTAACATATATAGTTATTCTGCTGGTATTTCCGATTATAAACAGAATATATAGGAAAATACCATTGATTTTAGAATTATTTGGAATTGTAGGAATAAAATTGGTGGTGACGATTATAAATCGTGTACTTCAAAGTAGTGTTGGTGTTACACCTATATCATATAGAGCATTAATAGAACCGTTTATGTTTTTGTCTGTGTTTTTGATTGGATATGTTTGTGCAGAGTATTTAGTGTTTGAGAAATTAATGCATATCTTAAATCAAAGGGTACATAAATATAAAAAAATTATATTAACTATAGTTTTAATAATGGTATATGCATTCATAATTGTAGAAAAAGCTACAGTATTTGATAATATCACAGCACCTATCATTTGTTTTACGACAGCTTATATTTTTTATGGTACTGTGTTTGAAAAAATATTGAAATATTTAGGAAAACACTCAACAAATATGTGGCTGATTCATTATCCAATAGTCGTTACGTTTATTCCAAGTGTTATATATGCTCCTAAATATTGGTTATTGATTTTAATATGGACAATCATTGTAATGTTACCGATTTGCTACTTAATAGATTGGGTTATTAGAAAAATGAATATTGTAAAGAAGAAATAATAGAGAGATAGAAAATATATGAACAAAGTAAGCGTAATTGTACCTGTATACAATGCCATTGAGTATTTAGACAGGAGTATTAATAGCATAACAAATCAAACATACAAGAATCTGGAGATTATATTGATAAATGATCATTCCACAGATGATAGCAAAAAGATATGTGAGGAATATGCACGAAAAGATAATAGAATTGTCGTTTTGGATACAGTAGGAAAAGGTGTTAGTGCTACTAGAAACACTGGAATAATCAGTGCTAACGGCGAATATTTGTGCTTTTTGGACAGTGATGATGAATATGAAAATGAATTTGTAGAAAAAATGGTTTCTTGCATTGAAAATTACAATACAGAATTGGTCGTATGTGGTTATAAAAAGGTACACAATAATCAAATTGAGGAAGTAAAGGATAGCATTGCTTCAACAGAAATAGTGGATTATTTAAACGCGTATTCAAAACAGTATGGATTTGAACATTTGGCAAATTATCCGTGGAATAAATTATACATAACAGAAGTAATCAAAAAAAATGATATATTTTTTGATGAAAAAATATCGGTATCGGAAGATGCAGTATTTAATATGGAATATATTAAGTATATCAATCAAGTGCAGGTAATATCTGATACTTTGGTAAAACATTATATTGTAGAAAACTCTTTGGTTTCAAAGAAAGTAGATAAAGAAATACAGAAATATACAATATTGAAAATATATAATGAATATAAAAATAATTATCTAATAAGAAACATTGTAGATGAAAATGATGGAATTTTAGGTCAATATTTACTTTATTCATTTTTAAGATTATGTGAAATATATGATTTTAAAGAATTGAAAAGTATTGTCAGAGAAATGCAGAGTAAAGAATTTAGAAAAATTGCTGTTAAGGGACAATGTATAAATATAAATTATAAAATTTTTAAAACATTATATTGTTTAAAATTTAATTGGATGTTACGAGTATTCTCTATAATAAAAAGAAGATAAGTACGCTAGTGCTTGAAAAGATAATTATTTTGAAAAATTTGTAGAAAGGTAGGATTATAACAACAATGAACATTGCAATTGTTACAAGTGGAGGGCTACCGGTTCCAAATGTAAAAGGTGGAGGGGCAGAAACGCTCATTACTGCACTTCTAAAAGAAAATGAAAAAAGTGATAATAACATTACTGTTTATTCCATAGATGACGAAGAAGCAAGAAAAGAGGCAAAGAATTATAAGAGAACACAGTTCATATTTTTTCCTTACAGTAAGCGAACAATTGCCGATAGAGTAAGGTGCAGAGCTTTTACTGATTTCCCAAGAGAAACACCGATGTCTTTTAGTAAAATAGCAAAAGATATTGGAAAAGAAGAATATGATAAAATAATCATAGAACATACACCATGGCAATTTCCTTATTTTGTAAGTAAATTTGGAAATAAAGTGTCTTTACACTTACATAATGATTGGGTAAATAATGATTGGGAAAAGAAATATGCGGACAGATTTAGGAATGCAATAAACAACTCATCAGGCGTTATTACCATAAGTAAATATATGCAGGACAGAGTTAAGACAATTGAAGGAATTGATTCATCTAAAGTCAAATTGTTGTACAATGCAACAGATACAGAAACGTTTGGACAGAATCTTTCGGACAAAGAGAAGAAGGAATTGCGAGAAAGTCTTCATATAAAAAATGAAGATATGGTGTTAATATATACAGGAAGATTGTGTAAAGATAAGGGCGTATTGGAATTGCTGGAAGCATTTGAGCAGGTTATAAGTGGTTATGATAACGTAAAATTGCTTATAGTTGGTTCAGTTTCCTATGGTGAAACTACTACAGACGAGTACACAAATATGGTGGCAAAGAAAGTAGAAAAATATCAGGATAGAATTATATTAACCGGTTTTGTTCCTTATAAAGATATGTATAAATATTACAACATTGCAGATGTACAAATTATTCCGTCTATGTGGGAAGAACCATTCGGCTTGGTTGCCATTGAAGGTATGTCTCAGGGTTTGGCTGTTATTTGCTCTGATTCAGGAGGACTGGTTGAAGTTGTTGATGATGATTGTGCAATAGTTGTCAAAAGAGAAAACATCGTTGATGATTTAAAAAGAGCAATTGTCAAATTATTAGAAGACCCAAAGTTGAGAGCAAGACTTGGAGTATCGGCGAAAGAACACATTAATAATCATCGGGAATATAGTTACTCAGAGTATTATAAAAAATTTATTTATTTGTTATAGAAGGAAAATTTATGGGCAAAAAAAGGAAGATAGCTGTTTATTGTGATTCAATGAATAATGGTGGAACAGAAAAGGCAACATTAGACTTGGTGAATAATTTACCGGCTGATAAGTATGACATAACGGTAATACAATTAGAGCCAGGTGGGAAATATCAAAAACAGTTGGCAGGGAATATTAAAAATAAGGAGATATTACCATTTAGTCCTCAAAAAAACTTTAGATTTTATTGGTGGTCAAGAAGACTATATGAAAAAATGCCATTGGGCTTGGTACATAAATTTGTAATTGGAAATAAATATGATGTGGAAATCGGGTGTGGATATGGTTATCCTACTAGAATTATCCAAAAATCAAAAAAGGCAAAAAAAATTTCATGGATACATATGGATGTATCATTGGACAAAAATTATGTCCCTAGTTTGACCAAAGAAGAAGGACAGGAATATTTTAAAAATATAGATGAATTTGTATGTGTTTCAAAGGACTGTGCCCAAAAATTCAATCAAAAGTTTGGATTTGATGATAAAACTAAGGTGTGCTATAACATAGTGCCGGGGAAAGATATCCAGAATCAATCATTAGAAAATACGGAAATAAAGTTGGATAAAGATAAAACTAACATTGTAAGTATTGGAAGATTAACCAATCAAAAAGGCTTTGACATTTTGATTGATGCAATGAAACCAATTATTGAAAAAAATAAAAATATTAAACTTTATATTGTTGGAGAAGGGGAAGACCATGAGGATTTGTCCAAGCAGATTGAAAGGTTAAGCCTTGAAGAGAACATAGTATTACTTGGACATGTATCGAATCCATATCCTGTCTTAAAACAGGCAGACTTGTATGTTTGCTCATCGCGCCATGAATCCTTTAGCCTTACTGTTGCTGAGAGTCTCATTCTGGAAGTACCTGTTGTTTCTACAAGATGTACAGGCCCCATAGAATTGCTTGATAATGGTAAATATGGTTTATTGACAGAGCATGGTAGTGAAGATATACAAAAGGCAATAGAGTTGTTAATCGAAGATAGAGATAAACTTTGTTATTATAAAGAAATGGCAAAGAAAAGGAAAAAATTTTTTGATGTAGATAATGGTGTTAAAGAGTGGGAAAAAGTATTAGATTGTATATTGGATGAAGAGAAAAAAATATATGGAAAGAGGAAGAATTTATATGATAAAAATTGATAACAATGAAGTAAAAAAGATACAAGTTGAGATTGTTAAAGAGGTAGACAAGATATGTAGTGAAAATGGGTTAAGATACTTTTTAGCCTTTGGCTCTTTATTAGGGGCAATAAGGCATAAAGGTTTTATTCCTTGGGATGATGATATAGATATTTGGATGCCGATAGATGACTATGAGCAATTTAAAACAATATTGGAGTGCAAAAGTAAAAGATATATAATTCTTAATCCAATGAATGAAAAATGTCATCGTATGGGATTTCCAAAAATTGTTGACTCATATACATATATTGAGGAAGAGGGACTACCAACATATAAAAATAATGGTGTTTTTTGCGACATATTTCCATTAGTTGGTGTAGGAAATGACGAAAAAGAAGGTATACATATATTAGAAGAAATTAAAAAGAACAATTGGAGAATACGAGGATTAAGACATCTTTCTTTAAAAAAAGATGGAATTAAGGGATTAATTATTAAATTGTTGGGAGAAAAATTTTTTTACAAACGCATTTTGAAAATATCACATAAATTTGATTACGAAAAATCAAAGTATATAAATGGATTGTATAACGCTGATGTTGGAATGTTTCTATATAATAGAAGTGATTTTGAAGAGGAACTATACACTGACTTTGAAGGAGTTCCATTAAGAATTCCCAAAGGATATCATAATATTTTAGAAAAAACATATGGAAATTATATGGAACTTCCACCTGAAGAACAAAGGATCGGTTTACACAGAATAAAGGCATATTATAAATAATGAACATTATAGTTTGATTTGAAAGGAGTATAACATGAAAAAATATAAAAAAGGATATACATGTGGAGTATATGACTTGTTCCATGTGGGACATTTGAATTTGTTTGAGAGATGCAAAGAAATGTGCGACTATTTGATTGTTGGGGTCTGTAATGATGAGTATTGTAGAAAAATAAAAAATAAAGAGCCGGTGATAAATGAAAAAGACAGGGCTAGGATTGTGCAAGCATTAAAGTGCGTTGATGAAGTTCATATTATAGACATAGAAACAACAAATGACAAAATGATTGCCATAAAAAAATTTGGATTTGATGTATTGTTTTCAGGAGATGATTGGAAAGGAACTGAAAGATATTTAAAGACGGAAGAGCAGTTTAAACAATACGGTGCGTCTATTGAATATTTTCCATACACTAAAGGAGTGTCTACAACAGCATTAAGGGAAAAAAGTAAAAAAAATAATTTACAATAGTATTGGAGAAAAAATGAATAGAACACTGATTATAACAGGTTGCATAGAACCGGTAAAACAAAATTTTTTAAAAATATTAGATGTTAACGAAAGATTGGAGCAGTATATAGAATCTGTTGAGTATTATATTAAGGAGTCTTTGTGTGAACATATTATTTTTTGTGAAAATAGTGATTATAAATATGACTCATCACAGTTAATGGAGTTGGCAAGAGAAAATAAAAAAAATTTTGAATGGATATCTTTTAAAGGCAATCAACTACTGGTACAACAAAGAGGAAAAGGTATAGGCGAAGGAGAGGTTATTGATTATGCAATAAGCAATTCCAAATTTGAAATAGAACAAATTGAAAAAGTTACAGGCAGATTAATAATAAAAAATATACAGAAGATAGAAAAGAAATTAAAAAGTAAGACATATATAAATGCGGATGTATATATTTTCCATGATGGAAAATCTTTTGATACAAGATTTTACGCGTGTAGTTTGGACACCTATATTAAAGATATATCACCATCATATAGAAAATCAAATGATAGTGATAATAAAAATATAGAAAGACTTCTATATAAAAAATTGGCAGATTCTAAATGCACACCTGGATATCCTATGTTCAAGGGAAAATCAGGGGGATTTGGGTATGAATATGAAGAAAAATTTTTTCGCACAAAATGTTTAAATATGTTGTGTGAATTAGGATTATATAATCATTATACAATTAGAAGAATTGTAAGAAAATTACTCTATCTAATAAATCAATAATAAAAACGCAACGCAAAGAAAGGTTAATATGAAGATAAATAGAACTAAGAATGCCGGGAAAAATATGGTGTTTGAATTGATGAAAAATTTGTATGGTGTGATTATGCCTTTCATAATCAGAACAGCGATGATACATTGTCTGGGAATAGAATACACGGGACTGGGAGGACTGTTTTCATCTATACTGGATATGTTAAACCTTGTTGAATTAGGTGTTGGTTCAGCAATGGTTTTTAGTATGTATAAGCCAATTGCAGAGGATGATCAGACTACTATATGTGCACTTATGAGACTTTATAAGATTTATTATAGGGTAATAGGCATTGTTATTTGTAGTATAGGTTTGATATTAACGCCGTTTATAGATAAATTAATATCCGGCTCATGTCCTGAAGGTATCAATGTACATATTTTGTTCTTAATGAACTTGTCAGTTACAGTATTAAGTTATTGGCTATTTGCGTATAGGAATTGTCTGCTTCAGGCACATCAACAGACTCATTATGCAACAAGGATGGATTTAGGGTTAAATATTGTATTTAGTTTATTACAATTAGGTTCTCTTATTGTTTTCAAAAATTATTATATATATATGTTATTAAATATAGTTAGGCAAATTTTGTCAAACATAATACAGGCATTAATAACAAAGAAAATATATCCACTATATGTACCTAAAGGAAGATTAGAAAAAGCAAAAGAGAAGGATATTCAGAGAAGAACAAAAGATTTGTTTACTGCAAAATTAGGAAATACAATCACAAATTCAGCTGATGCAATTATTATTTCCAGTTTTCTAGGATTAACACTGTTAGCTCAGTATCAAAATTACTATTATATTTTTTCAGCAGTATTGGGAATAATAGGAATTGTATATAATTCCACCAGAGCAGGGATAGGAAACAGTCTTGTTTGTGAGAGTATAGATAAAAATATTGAAGACTTAAAATTGTTTACGTTTATTATAATGTGGATTTTAACTTTTTGTGTTTCATGTTTCTTGGGATTGTATCAGACTTTTATAGGAATATGGATTGGTGATAAAGGAATTTTACCATTTGGAATTGTAATATGCCTATGCGTTATGTTTGTATTTAGATATTATAATTGCCTGCTGATGACATACAAAGATGCAGCAGGAGCATGGCATGAGGATAGATTCAGACCGTTAATAGCCGGTGTTACAAATTTAATTGTAAATATTATTTTAGTACAGTTTATGGGATTGTACGGGGTATTAATATCAACAATATTAAGCGAAGGATTTATAGAGGTACCTTGGTTAGTTATAAATATTTTTAGAACGGTATTTAAAAAAAGTCCTAAAGAATATATTAAGTTTTCTATTGGAAAACTTGTGGTTGCAGTTGTCGTTATGGCAATAACAGGGATTATAGTAAATTGTGTACCTTCTGTTGGAGTGCTTTGGCTGGTTATAAGGTTGTGTATTGTAATATTAACATCAAACTGTTTACTTGTTGTTATATATTTTAAAAATAAGTATTTTAAGGAAACTATTAAGTTAGCAAAAAAAATGATATTTAAATAATAAATTATATTAGGAGCGAAATAAAAAATATGATTAGTATAATATTGCCGGTGTATAATGGAGAAAAATATATTGAGCAGACAATTGGTAATATATTAAATACAAAAGAGGAAATAGAGTTAATTATTGTCGATGATGGATCGAAGGACAAAAGTCGTCAGATATGTGAAAAAATTGCAGAAAAAGATGCGAGAGTTAAGTACTATTACAAAAATAATGGAGGAATAGCAGATGCTCGTAGTTATGGATTAAAAAGGACAAAAGGAGAATACATTTGCTTTTGTGATCAGGATGATTTTGTAAATGCTGATATATATACTGAGTTAAAAAAAGATATACTTGATAATCAATGTGAAATGGCAATGTCTAATATTGGTAACATAAAAAAAGGTGTACATTATCAATCAAATGCAATAAGAGAGACAAAACTGGAACGAGATATTGAAAAATTAATATGTGAAATACTTGGAGGGAGAGTTGCAGTAGATAGTTCGGAGAAGAATTATATTTGGCCTACAATATGGAATTGTATGTTTAAAAAGAGCATTATAGATCAGTATAATATAACATTCCATAGTTTTGTTAGTTATGAAGATGATGGATTGTTTGTACTGGAGTATTTTACTAAATGTAATTCAGTTTTTTTGGACAATAGAACTTTTTATTTTTGGAATGAACATGACGATTCAGAAAGCCATACAAGAAGATATATAAGCGATTATTACAACAAAACTATACAGTTGTGGGATTACAGATGGAAAATAGCAGAGGAACATTTAACGTTGGAAAATAAAGAATTGTTAAAAGTGAATTCAAAAATTCAGATAATTATGGAGTCAATGCAAAATGAATGTTTTTCGAATAATCATATATTTAAGATTATACATAATGTAAAAGACATTGTAAAAAAACAATTAACTTCAAAAGATAAGAAGATTGTAGATGAAAAAATAATTGATAAGATGTCAACAACTTACAGGTCTATGTACAATACATTAACAAAGTATGGCAGTTCGGTGTTGGTCATTAGATTTAAATTATGGATATATAAAATTAAATTTTTAAACAGGAAGAGAAAATGAAATGAAAAGAGATAAAACGATTGATGTACTAAAGGGATTGGGAATTATTTCGATTGTTTTAGGACATGCATGCAATTTAGACAATTTTTACTCAATTCCAATGAAACTGACTCACGATTTTGTGTATACATATCATATTATGATTTTCGTTTTTGTATCGGGGTATTTGTTTCATGAGAGTTCAGTTAAAAAGTATATAGTAAAAAGGATACATAACTTATATATTCCAACTGTTATTACGGCATTGGTAAGTTTAGCAATATATCCATTATGGATAAAACTCAGTGTTGTAGAAGTAAAAGACAAGGGATTTTTTATTAAAGATATAATTAAAACTATAACATTCAGACCATCCGGTATTTTCGTTGGAGCATTGTGGTTTGTTCCCTTTATATTTTTAGTAGGATTGGCAGGAAATATTATATATAAGATGTTGAAAAACAAGACAAAACTTTTACTTGTGGTAGTTTTGGTTTTGGGAGTTCTTGGATTATGCAGCTGTAATATATATGGAAAATATTTTAATATAATCATAAATCTATTAGATGGTTATTCAGTGTCAAGAGTATTAATTGCAATTCCAATATTTTTTATGGGAATGTATGTTAAGAATAAGAATTTATTAAAAAGAATAAATCCTTTTATCTGGCCCTTTGCTGGAATAGTAATACTACTGTTAAATTATATTACGGGGCAAAAGGTTGATATCGCAGCTTATGAGATTTATGGCGGATACTTATTCTATATAATAACAATTATAGGTATAATATTTATTGTAAGTTTTGGAAATTTTGTTGCACTAAATAAAACTACAGGAGATATAGTGTCTTATATAGGAAAGTTAAGTTTGTCCATTATGGCAGGTCATTTTATGGTCTTTAAGTTAATTGACGGTATAGCAGGACAGGTTGTAAAGGTAGGCTCTGACAGATTACAGCTATTTCCATATTCTTTTCCACAATTATGGTGGTTATATATAATATTGGGCATAACAATACCAATTGTGGTAAGCATAATAATTGAAAAAATCAGATTGAAAATTATAAAAAATAATATATAAATTTGAAAAGTGTATTTTTTTATAGTATAAAATTATTGAAAAGTGTATTTTTTTACACATAAATTATATTGAAAAGTGTATTTTTGGAAATAAAAAACTTATTGAAAAGTGTAAAATTATATGGGAGGAACAAATGAAATACGTTAAGTACATTATAATTACCTTTTTTTGCGTAACCCTTATTTCGTATGTAATTAACTGGGCATACGCAAAAAAGAACAGTGACATTAGTGCACCAAAGATTACTATTAGCGAAAAAGACAGCACACTTAAAGTGTCTGTTAAGGATAGGGATGCACTATTAAAGGATATTGTTGCAAAAGACGAAAAAGATGGAGATATTACAGACAAAATGGTAATAGAATCAATATCAAAATTTGTTGATAAGAAAAAGCACATCTGTAATGTAACATATGCAGTGGCAAATTCACAGGGAG